>CAMHLH010000038.1 GCA_946185925.1 uncultured Treponema sp. | reverse complement strand
GAGAAAGTTCGACGCGGCCGGAAATCTTGTCTCGGTTCTTTCAGACAAAATAACTTCCTCCAGGGACGAAATCCGAAACTACTGGAAAGTCGGCTATGACGGAAACGATGTCCTCTACGGAACTCCACAGAGCCGAGACTTCTACTTTTTCGACAGGGATGGAAACATGAGGACTGTCGAGTACGCGCACGAACTTTCATCGTCGAGGAGTATCCGCTATGGAAAGGACGGTGTTCCGTTCTTCGTGGATTTGGGCAGCAAGAGCGTCTCCTTCCCGAAAACGGATTCATGCGTTGACGTGGAGCTTCCCGATTCGATACACAACTACTACGTATTCAGGGCGGAGGACGGCAGACTCTGGAAGAGCGTGAACTGGCTCGACATGAACTATGCGCTCGTCTACAAGGAGGATGGAACGATTGAGGACGCGCACTTTCTTGGGGACGATGCGACGTTCCTGTATTCGTTCGGCGACTCCTCGTACATCGTGAAATATGTGGACGAGTCTAAGAAAACCGTCCTCAAGAAATTCGACAGGCTCGACCGCCTTGTCTGGACGGTAGACGTTCCTTCTTCGTTCTCCGACATTTCGCTTTCGGATGTGAGAAACGGTGTCTTCTATTTCTTGCAGCCGAGCACAGATTCGCTCGTGCGCTTCGCATCCCCTGACGCCGGCATTCCTTCGTTCATGAAAAAACTCGCCGAATGCAATGTTGCGCTCTACTCAAATCCGAACGATTCTGAAAGCCTCCTCCGCGCCGCTGAATGCTATGACGATGCGGGCGGAAAATGGCTCGCCTACGAGGGCTACTCCCGCTATCTGAAAAAGTCTCCTGGAAACGCGAAGGCCCTTGAGAGAAAGCTTCTGGCGGAAATCGCGCTTGAGAAGGGCGGTGCGCGGAAGCTTTCCGACAAGGCGTTCGCTTTGTACGACGAGTTCGGAGAGGAGAGCGCGAGGGAGGCGTACCAGGACGCTATGAAGACCATAGAGAGACTCAGAAGGCTTTCCCCGAACGATGCCGAGGTCTCTTCGATGTACACGGAGCTGAAGAGCGTCTTTAGTCCCGGTTCTGCCGTTTCCGCACTGCCGTCGCTTGTCGTCGATTCCGTTGAGGTTGCTCCCGTGTTTCCGGCGAAAATCAACATATATCCACGCACCCCGAACGGAGTCGTCTACGTCTCGAATCCTACGAAGAGCGCATTGAGGAATGTGAAGGTCACTGCGTTCGCTCGGAGGTTCATGGATTTTCCGAGCGAGGGGGAGACCCTGCCTGAGTTGAAAAGCGGCGCGTCGCAGGTTCCGCTGATGGTCTCGACCCAGATAAATTCCGCATCTCTCTCCGTCACTGAGGACACGACCGTGCAGATGCAGTTCACTCTGAGCTGGGAGGAGGATGGGAAAAGCTCTTCGATGTCTGTTGTGCGTCCTGTGACAATCTACAGGAAGTCGGCGATGGACTGGGGCGACTTGTCCATGCTTTCGTGCTTCGTCCTCCCGAACGACGAGTCTGTCTCCGCTTTCGTCTTCGGCAATTTGAAGGACGACGGAAGCCCCTGCCTTTCCTTGAACGTGAGAAAGGCGATGCAGATTGCGGACGCTCTCGGCTCGATTCCTCTCAACTATGTTTCCGACCCGGTGAACCCCGCCGTAGACCAGATTGGGAACAAATACGCCATAGACACTGTTCGATTCCCATCCGAGACACTTTCCAAGAAAGGCGGCGACTGCGACGACATGACGACGCTTTTCTGCTCCGCATTGGAGTCCGCAGGTGTTCCGTGCGCCGTCGTCACCGTGCCCGGCCACATATTTCTGGCTTTCGATTCCGGCATGAAGCGTGGAGCCGCCCTTTCGATGCTTGAGGCGGCGAAAAAACTCCGCTTCATTCCAGACGAGCTCCTCCCGGACGAACGGAAAGGCTCCCTTTGGATTCCGGTCGAGGCGACGGCTCTGTCTTCGGGTTTTTATGAGTCTTGGATGCTGGCAGGAGGCGAGCTTTTCGACTCTAAGACGAAGGAGTGCGTCGTCGAGGAATTCGTCTGCCTTGAGGATGCGCGCTCGGATTATCCTCCTGTCGGCGTGTGTGCGGGAAAGGTGAATGTCTCTAACGACAGGAAGGTCTCTGCTTCCCTCGATTCCGACTCTTCCGCCCGGTTGAAGAAGGACGCGCTTGAGGTGTTCGACACTTTCGTCGGCTTGTCGAAGAGCGCGAAGGAACTGAACCGCGTCGCGAAACTGTATTTTTCGCTCGGCGAGAAGGAGAAGGCTGTCGCCGCTTTGGAATCCGCAGTGGCGTGCGACCCGAACTACCGCTCTTCGTTTGTCAACCTTGCCGCCCTGCACAGAAGCATTGGAAATCCCTCGAAGGCTTCCGAGTATGCATCTAGGGCGCAGAAAATTCAGGGGAAGAAGAACGACGCTTTTGCGGGGAATGTGGATGAGACTGCGCGGGCATCGTCCGCTTTTTCGTTCGACTGGGACGAGTGAAGTTTTTTTGGAAAAAAATAAAAGCCGATGGATTTCCAATTTCAGTAGAATCCACCGGCTTCTTTCGAGGAATCATGCGTCAATCGAAAAGAGCGTTCCCGGTTGTGGCGCCGCTCCCGAAAGACCGTATCCTGTAGTTTGCGCTGTCTGAATCGCCTCTTCCAGCCTGTGCTTGAAATCTGTTATCAACGCTTCGATTTCTTCGACGGTCAGAGGCCTGTCCTTTGTCGAACTGATTTTCGGCGCCGCATTCATAGTCACCAGCTGGTCAATCAGAGAATTTAGAATCTGAGCCTTGCTGACAGTGACTCCACTTTGGTTGCCTTTCGCAGGCACACCCGCCACATGGTCCAATTGCGTGTAGACGACATTGACCGGACGTACTGGAACATAAACCTTGTCTTGTCCGCCCATGGTGATGGTGTACGGAACTGTGTTCATGTTTGAGTTCACAGATGCTGCTGTAACCATATTTATCCCTCCTTGGCAAAAACCCCCACTGAATTCAGTATCGGTAATTGGAAAAAAGTGTTTAGGAAAACAGCATCCGTTTCTTGTCAATACGGTTCGCGAAAAAAATCGCCCGAAATGTCAGTCAAACTGCTTTGTCCAGGCCGAGAGCCTCTCCTCGATTGTCTGAGTCTTCTTTTCGCTGTCCGTCATGGCGGCTTCCTTTATGTAGGGGATTATGACCCTGTTCTTGAGGCTGTTCCACCGTGGAGGAAGGGCGAACGGGGACTGGATTGAGCTTTCGCCCGGCAGGTTCCCGATAAGGTTCTTGTAGTATGTCGGAAAGTGTCTTTCGTTCACCGTCTTCAGCGAAGAGAAGCCGTTGCAGATTCCGAATGTCTTCGTGCCTAGGTTCATGGTCTGGCTTCTGTCGAGGAGCCGCTTCTGGTTCTCGCTGTTCAAAAACCATCTCAAAAATTCCTTCGACTCAGCCTTCTTCTTCGACTTCTTGTAGATTCCCGCCGTGGTTATGCTGTCCTCGGCGAAAATCATGCCCTCTTTCGTGAGCCACCTGAAATCCGTGTCCTTGATTTGCTCGGGCGAGAGCGAGAAGAATTCGTCGGTGGTGGAGTAGGAGAAGAGGCACCTTCCCGAAGAGATTTGCTTGTAGCTCGGCGTGTAGAGGTACTTGAACGAGAAGTCCTGCTCCGCCGTGGTGGAGCTGTTGGTCTTCTTCGTCCAGTCCTTCATGTACTCTATCTCCATGTCGAGCGCGCTGTCGTTCCAGACGATTGTGTTCAGCGTCTCACGGAAGTCCGCTCCGTTCATTTTGACGGCCGTGTAGATGAAATTCGCGTTCCATGAGGGGGCGAACCCCATCTTCGAGTAGATTCCGCTTGCGTTCTTCGCGTTGAAAGCCGCCGCGATTTCCCTTATCTCGTCGAGTTCAAGCGTGTAGTCGTTCGGAATCAGGGCCTGGTTCTCGTTCGAGAAAATCATTATCGGCAGGTTGAAGCTGACCGGCAGAAGGTACTGCCTGTCGTCGAATTTTCCATAATCCAGGAGCGAATTGTAGAATCCGTCCCTGTCCAGCTTGCTCCTGCTCACTTCTCCATTCTTGTTCTTCTTTCCGATTATAGAGTCCAGCGCGGTGAAGTTCTTCCTTATCGAGGAATTCTGCAGGAGGGAGCCGATTATCACGTCCGGCCGCCGCTCGTCCTTGGCCGGCGGCAGCGAAGTCGCGAGGGCGTCCTTGTAGACTATGATGACCTTCACGTCCTGTGACTCCACGTTGAAAAGCTCTATGTACGAGGCCATTTCCGCCTTGTCGGTCCAAACGATTATTGTCTTGCCTTTGTTCCCGCACGAAGAAAGGCCGAGCGTCAGAACCGAAAGCAGAATGAAAAAAAATCTTCGCATGTTCCCTCTGTTTTTTCAGAATCTTTTAGTTGGTTGGAATTGTTGGAATCTTAGCAAAAAAAATCCGCAGATAAAACTGCGGATGTTGCTGCCGTAGACGTTGGACTAGAATGTTTCCGCCATCTCGTAGATTGCCGAGTACACGACGTCGATTTTGTCCTCGTCTAGCGAGCTGAAAGCGACCCTGAGCGTCTTCGGGTCAATCGCTATGGTTCCGATTCCCTTCTCGTTCAAAAGCCGCTGCCTCATCTCCTCTGCGTCTATTCCGTTCAGGGCGAAGCTCATGAAGTAGCCCGAGTTGAACGGAAGCGGCGTGAGCTTTGCGGACTTGTGGCTGTCGACGAACTTCCTCACAAGCTTGTATCTGCCTTCGAGGACTTTCCTGTATGAAAGTTTCTCGTCGTTGAGGCCCGGCTCCTTGAGCGCGCGGAGCATGATGCTCTGCGACGGCGTCGTTGAGCAGCTGACGGACGAGCGGATGAGCCCCATCAGCTTCTTGATGAGGGCGTCGTACTGCGCTTCCGTCATTCCCTTGCCGCCGAACGTGATGAAGCCGTTCCTGAATCCCCACGCGAAGTCTTCCTTTGTGGGGCCGTCAATCTTCACCGCGAGGACGTTCTCGTGGATGTCGCAGAGTTCGGCGAAGAGCGACTGCGGATAGATGTCCTCCTCGTAGTTCAAGCCGAAGTATGCGTCGTCGTCCCAGACTATTATCTTCGTGCCTTTCTCGGCTTCCGCCTTGACGGCTTCGATTATTTCCTTGGCTTCCTTTTTGGTCGGCGAGTAGCCGGATGGGTTCTGCGGGAAGTTCAATATGACGCGCACCGAGCCGGAGCTTTTCGCCTCGTCCGCCAATGCCTTCCTGAAAGAGTCTATGTCGAATCCTCCGTCCTTGAACATGTTGAACTGCCTGAGTTCGGAATTTCTTCTTGTCTCGACTATCAATGCGTAGTTGTCCCAGCTCGGGTTGGCCGCAAGAAGCGGATGCTTCTCGTCCACGAACAAATCCGAAAGGAACGAGATGCCGGCCGTGAGTCCTGGCACGACGACCGGGAGCGATATGCTTTTTCCCGCAAGTCCCGGATTCTTCTGGATGAGCTTTTCCTTCCACTGCGCCCTCAGTTCCGGGTTTCCAGCCGTCGGCGCGTAGGAGACGAGCTCGGCTGCTGAAAGTTCTGGAGCGAATTTGTGTACCGAATCCAAGATTATCGGTTTTCCATTCTGAAGCGCGGTTCCGATGGTCGCGTTTGCCGTTTTTCCAAGCTTTTTGGCTTCCGCGCTCTGGGCTATGATTCCTTTCGGAAAGTAGATTCTGGTTCCGAGGTCCGACAAAAGAGAACCCGCAGTTGTTCCTGCGAGTATGCTGTTCAATTCTTGAGATAAGGTATTTAACATGGTAAATTCAGTTTACATTTTTGAATAATAATGTTCAATTATTGAGAAAAACCGATTTTTACGGACAAGAAGACTTAAACAGAGGTTGAAAAAATGACTGACGACATGGACGACAACAGGTTCGAAGTTTGCAGTGAATTGATAGAATCGTGCAGGGCCGAGCTTTCAAAAAGACTGGTGGGGCAGGGCGAGGTCGTTGACGGAATACTCACTGCCGCTTTTTCGGGCGGCCACATTCTTTTGGAGGGCGTTCCGGGGCTTGCGAAGACCCTCGCCATAAAATCCTTCGCCGAGATTTCCGGGCTTGGCTTCAAGCGCATACAGTTCACGCCCGACCTGCTTCCGGCCGATGTTTCCGGCACGCTCATCTACGAGCAGAACTCTGGAAGGTTCAGCGTGCGGAAGGGGCCTGTGTTCACGAACATCGTCCTTGCCGACGAGATAAACAGGTCGCCGGCGAAAGTCCAGTCGGCCTTGCTCGAGGCGATGGCGGAAAGGCAGGTGACAATCGGCGAGGAAACACATCCGCTTCCGAGGCCGTTCATGGTGCTTGCGACACAGAATCCGATTGAGCAGGAGGGAACCTACGATTTGCCAGAAGCCGAACTCGACAGGTTCCTCCTCAAAGTGAAGGTCGCATATCCGTCGCCGGAGGATGAAGTGAGAATCGTCAAGACCAACGGAAGGGCGGTCGACATCCCCCTCATGCAGATTTTGTCCGCGAGGAAGATTGAGTCAATCAGGAAGCTGGTGGATTCGGTCCAGTGCGACGACAAGATAGTCGAATACATCGTTTCGATAGTGAACGCGACCCGACCGGACAAGAAGGCGCAGAAAAGGCAGGGGGAGATTTCAAAGTACATTTCATTCGGCGCGTCCCCGAGGGCGGGAATCGCCATGCTGCAGTGCGCGAAGGTTCAGGCTCTCTTTGCCGGCCGCTCCTTCGTCCTTCCCGACGACGTGAAGAAATCCGCCGTTCCGGTCCTGCGCCACAGAATCGTGCTTTCATACGAAGCCGCCGCGGATTCTGTCTCGACCGACGAACTCGTGGAGAAAATACTGGACTTGATGCCGGTTCCGTGAGAAGCCGTTTTTTTGAGGTTGGGTTATGTCTGAGATTTTTGACAAGAATCTTGCGGGGCTTTCGTCGCGCTTGAAAATCGCCTCGATTGTGCTGTCCGAGAATATGCGTTCGGGGAATTTCCGCTCGATGACAAGGGGGCAGGGCATTGAATTCAGCGACGTGCGCGAGTACCTGCCGGGCGACAATGTGCGCGCGATAGACTGGAACGTCACGGCCAAGATGGGAAGGACCTTCATAAAGCAGTACGAGGAGGACAGGGAGCTGAACGTCTTTTTCCTCGTCGACTGCTCTCTTTCCATGCTCTCCGGGTCGAGCGGCAGGTCCAAAATCCGCACCGCCTGCACTGCCGCGGCTCTGCTTCTTCTGGCTTCCAGCAACAATTCGGGCGCGAACGGGGCTGTCTTCTTCGACGGGGAAATCCGGCTCTCCTTCAAGCCGAAAGGCGGCCGGGAAAACGCCATGACGATTCTCTCCAAGATTGATTCGATAGACTTCTCCTCGGCCGAGAGGGGGTCCGCGCTTCCGAACGCCATAAAGGCCGCCGCCGCCATGCTCAAGAAACGCTCCCTTGTCTTCGTCATCTCGGATTTTCGGGTGGACGGATACAGGACGGATTTGGCCTTCCTCGCCCAGAAGCACGATGTGGTCGCCGTCAGAATCAACGACCCGAGCGATTTCGAGCTTCCAAGAATCGGGACTTTGCCGTTCTCGGACTATGAGACCAAAAAGACTGTCCTTCTTCCGACCAACTCCTCGTCTTTTGCCCGTGAGTGGTTCGACGCGAACAGGCGCAGAATGGACTCGTGGAACGATTTCTGCCTCAAGCACAATGTCGTTCCCCTTCCTCTCCGCACCGACGAGGACGTCGTTCTTGTCCTGACGAGATTCTTTTCGTCCAGAAAACGGCATTCGTAAAAAATTGATTGGACTCTTCAAAAAATGAAAAAGATATTCTTGGCCTTCTTTGTATTGAATCTGGCTTCGCGCGTTTTTGCCCTGGAGAAGGGAACCCAGCTCGTGATTCCAGATAAAGTCTTCATTGGCGACACCGTTGAAGTCCGCTACATCTTCCATTCCGATGTGAACCTGCTTTTCGACGACTTGGACTCCGATTTTTCGCAGCTGGCCCTTTCCACCGATTTCAGGGATTTCGACGCGCTCTCCGACAGGTGCCTCGTGAAGAGCGCGGGAATCAGCCGCTCCGCCTCCGACTACACTCTGAGCCTTGAACTTGTCGTTTGGAAGACCGACGTGCTGGACTTTCCCCCGTTCGACCTCCAGGCCCTGGTTTTGAAGTCGCTGCCGAGCGGAAAGAGAGCCGCCTCCGGGGGCTTTTGGGTCGACTTGGAGCCGATTGTGGTCGAATCCATCGTCAAGGCGAACGGAATCGCCTCTTTCATGCGCCACAAGCCTCCGATTCTCCTTCCGGGAACGACCGGCTTGATTGTCGTTTTGTCCGTTCTCTTCCTGCTCCTTCTTTTTGGAATCTTCTTTTTCCTCATGCGCATTCCTTCGATTTCGGATTTTCTGTCCCGGGTGATGCTCTCCGCCACAATGAAGAAAAATTCGCGCCTGGCCGTAAAAAAATTGAAGAGGCTGCAGAAGAAATCCGGTGGCATGGACGATGCCCAGTTCGCGCTTGAGTGCCAGCTCATTCTGCGTGCTTTTTTGGGCGCGCACTTCAAGGAGGATTTCTCGTCTTCCACCACATACGATTTGTCCCGTGCCTTCAACCGCATTTTCCTCGACGATGTTCCAATCGAATTCGACCGCTTCGTCGACATCTTTTCGCGCACCGACTACATCCGCTTCGCGCGCGGCAAGGTCGATTCCGAATTCCAGAAGGATTCGGAGATGGACGAGCGCAAGAATCTTGTGGACGAGCTGGTCTTCACCATAAGCGCGCTCGGCAGGGAGGTCTCGAGAAAGTCCGTCTCGGCCGATTCACATTCGCAAGGAGGTTCTCTGTGATTTTTCAGGATCCCGCTTCTTTCATTTTTCTCTTGCTGATTCCGCTCCTCTTCGTCCTCAGAAAACTCGGCATCTTCACCAAGATTTCCTTTCCGTTGACGATTTCCGACTGGAACGGCAAGACTTTCTCCCCCGGCGGCTGGAACAGGAAATTCTTCGTTTTCTTCTCTTTTTTGTCCAATCTGCTTCTTGTCCTGGCTTTCGTCTGCCTGGTCGTGGCCGGTGCGAATCCTGTCGTGCGCCACAACGAGAAAATCTACACCTCGAAAGGCTCCGACATCCTTTTCCTTTTGGACACCAGCCCCTCGATGGCCGCCAAGGACATGACGTACATGAACACCTCGATAAACAGGCTGGACGCGGCAAAACTCAGCATAAAGTCAATCGTGGAAAGCGGCAGCGGCTCCGCCTTCTCCTTGATTGCGATGGCCAGCGAATCCGCCTATGTCGTTCCCGTCACCGAGGACACCTCAAGCTTCCTCGAAAGACTCGACTCGCTCAAAATCGGCGCGCTGGGGGACGGCTCGGCTATTGGCACCGGGCTTTGCTCTGCCGTGTACCATCTTTCTTCGACCAAGGCTCCAAAAAAATGCGTCGTCCTGATTACGGACGGCGAGAACAACGCAGGCTCCGTCCATCCTGAAACTGCCGCCCAGCTCGCCCTTGAGCACGGAATAACGGTCTACGTACTCGGCATTGGAACCAGGGGCACTGTTCCTGTCGAATATGTAGACCCGAACACCGGCAGCGTGAAGTCCGGCTTCTACGAGTCCGCTTTCGATTCCGTTCCGCTTGAGAAAATCGCTTCGATATCCGGAGGCAGGTATTTTTCAGTGGAGACGCTTTCGGAGCTTTCAAGCGCGCTTTCGACGATTTCCGGCAGGGAGGACGTGGTTCAGTCTTTCCGCTTGAAAACTGTCAATGAATATTTCTACGACAAATTCCTTCTTCTTTCCGCAATTCTCTTTGTTTCTTCGTGGTTCTTGAAGAGAGTCTGTCTTTCGGAGATTTTATGAATTCGATTTTTTCCATGTTCTCGATTGAACGGCCCCAGCTTCTGCTTTTGATGGTTCCCGTTTTTCCGGCCGCGCTTTTCATGTTCGTCAGGTTCAAGAAAATGGAGAGGTCTCTCGTTGATTTTGTCTCCTCGGCATCGGAAAGCTTTGTCCGTTCAAGGCGTTCGGTCGCCCTCCGCACGTTCTTCCGCTGCCTCGCGTGGATGTCGGGCATCCTGGCCTGCGCCGGCCTTTCATGGGGAAGCTGGCAGGTTCCTGTGCAGAAGAGCGGTTGCGCGGTCAGCTTCGTCTTCGACATTTCCTACAGCATGAACGCGATGGACGCCGCCGGCGGCAAAATGAGCAGGCTCGACGCGGTGAAAGTTTATTGCGCGAATCTGCTTCCGCTGATGGACGGTGTTTCTGTCTCCGCCGTGATAAGCAAGGGCGACGGTTTCCTTGCCGTTCCCCTCACGCAGGATTTTTCCCCTGTCTATTCGCTCCTCGAGTCCCTCTCTCCCTCCCTCATGACGGCCGCGGGAAGTTCGCTCGGCAAGGGAATCGACTGCGCGGTTTCTTCGTTTCCGCAGAACAGCTCGCAGACTTCGATGGTCTTCGTCTTCACGGACGGCGACGAAACTGACGACTTGATGCTCCGTTCCCTGCAGAAGGCCGCCCGCTTCCAGATTCCCGTGACCCTCGTGGGCTTCGGCTCGGAAGACGGCGTGGAGGTGCTTTCGGGCGACGGGCAGACTCCTGTGAAGACCTTCCTCATGGCGAACAAGATGCGGAACTACGCCATGGACGTGAACAAGACCGCAAGGAAGCTCTTCTCCAAATCCGATTTTGTCCGCTATGTCTCCGCCGAGTCGAGAGGCTCCGCTGTTTCGCTTCTGGAGCAGCTCGATTCGTCCTCTGAGAGTTTCTCCTACGAAATCCGCTCCGTGAGCCGGCACGACCTTTTCATCTTCCTTTCGCTTGTTTTCTTCGCGTTGTCGTTCCTTGTGAGCGAAGTCGACATCGCCTTCCTCAGAAAACGCTTCGGAAAAATCGTCTCCATTCTGTCATTCTCGTGCGTCTTCCTCTTTGTGTCCTGCTCTTCCGCCAGAAGCCGCATTCTGAAAGGCTCAATCGACCACAGCAACGGCAAGTTCAGGTCAGCCACTGTGGATTTCGTCTCCGTCCTTGAGGACATGCCGCAGGAGCAGCAGAGGGACTACGCCCTTTTCGGACTCGCCTCGACCTACATTTCGCTGGAGGAGTACGACGCCGCCCTTGAGAAGCTCGATTTGATAGTCCCGGAGAAGACCGACGACGAATACAAGGACAAGGCTTTGGCCTCGGCCGTCTTCTACAACAAGGGGGTGATTTTCGTCCGCAGGGGAGATTTCCCGAAGGCCCTGAGCTTTTTCAAGGAGGCGGTGCTTGCTTCTTCCGACAATCTGGACGCCCGAATCAACATGGAGCTGTGCGACCAGAGAATCGCCATGTCCAAAAAGAAGGCGGGGGCGACCGAGATGCAGGGCGTTTCCGAGTCGAAGAACGCCGAGCTTGACGCGAAAACGGCCGCGCTCTTCAACTTGATTCGGGAGAAAGAGCAGAACCAGTGGAAAAAAATGGAATCCAAAAAGGAGGAGAAAAATGTCCTCGATTACTAAAACGATTACTAAAAACAGAAAATTCCTGTGCCTTGCCGTTCTGATGCTCGTTCCGCTCTGCCTTGCACGCCCTGAGCGGAATCTGGACGTGGCCTTGTCAATCAGGTGCGAGGAGGAGAGGGTTTTCACGCAGACGGAGGTTCCCTTCGTGCTTGAACTCCCGCACACACCTCTTTCCTCGTTCGTGTTCGACATTCCGGAGCTGCCCGCCGGTGTGAAGTACGTTTCGTCGGCGAAATCAGCCGCCACGGACTTGAAGGGGGATTCGACCACAATCGTCCGCTTTTGGTTCTCGTTCTCGGATTCCGGCGACTATCAGATTCCTCCAATAACCGCGAAGGTTGAAGACAGGACGGGAGCCATTCCGTTCGAGCCGGTCCATGTGTTCGAGAATCCCGCGCTTGTGCAGCCGACCCTTTCCGTCTCTCTTGTGCCAGGAGACGAAATCAGATTCGGGGAGAAAGTCACAATCGACGTCTATGCCCAGTATTGCGCGCAGATTCTCGACTTTTCCATGAAGCTTCCGAAGGACGCAATCCTGACGGAGCTTTCGCGCGACAGCCTCGCCCTTGACGGAAGCCGCCACGATGAATTCACTCCCGAAAAGACGAAAATCGCCTCGTTCGAATTTCAGCCGCTTGCGGAGAAGGCCTTCCGCCTGCCCGACATTTCCATCGACGCAATCTCCTACAGCGGAGACAGAAAACGCGTCTCCATCGCCGATTTGCCAATATCAATCAGCGTGTCCGCTCCAGCGTCCGACGTTTCTGGCACCGGAACTGCGGGTGGCGCCGATTCTGGAAATGTCTTTGGGGAGGCTTTCCTTCCGTTGAGGAAAAATTCGTCCAAGCCCGAATTCCCCGAATGGTCCGAAGAGGATTTGATTTCCCTCCGCGCGATGAGGAGCCTTGAGCGCAAAGAGATTCTGTTTTTCAAGGAGCCGACCGCAAGGAGGTTTTTTGAGGAAAGCCACGGACTCAAGGACACTGAGGACGAGCCGAGCGAGTTCTTGTTCCGCGCCTTTGTCCTGCTCTCTTTTCTCGCCCTGTTCGGGCTTCTCGCGATGATTTTCTTCAAGAAGGCCAAGTCGGCAGTCTTCTTCTCCGTCCTTTTTGCGACGTTCACGGTCCTCTCCGTCAGGCAGAATTTTTTCGTCTCCCAAAAATACGCCGTTTCCAGCGGCGGCTATCTGTCGATTGTCCCCGAAGAATCCGCCATTTCCAAGGAAAAGCGCAGCCTTCCAAAAGGAATCCGCGTGAAAATTGTGGAAGACATTGGCGATTGGGTCTATATTGAGTGTTCGGAAACTAGCGGCTGGGTCAAGTCCGATTCACTTTTGTTGATAAATTGATGAGGATGTTGATTCGCAGGAGTGCGATAGAGACAGTGTTCGTGGAAGTGTACGGCATGATTATTGTCATATTCGGTAATGTATACCTACGAAACTTTGTGCGTGGAGATGAAATTAGGGGAAATTTTCCTCTAATTTCCCCCAATTTCCCTTATTTTGTCTTCAAAATCTTCCGCCCTAAGATACCCGACAAGGCGCTGATTTAACGGAATTGTAGTCAGAAATCCCCTTTGGACAAGAC
>CAMHLH010000037.1 GCA_946185925.1 uncultured Treponema sp. | reverse complement strand
CAATTTCAATAAATTGAATAAAACTCTGGTTTTGACAGGGATAAAGCACTGCGGAAAATCCACTCAGGGAAAGCTTCTTTCGTCATATTTTGGCTGCGGCTTTTTCGACACGGACGATTTGGTCACGGAAATGACGGGGAAAACTCCGCGCGAGATATATTCGGAGGAGGGGAGGGACGCTTTCATGAAGGCGGAGTTCGAGGCCTGCAAATTCCTTGCGTCGAAAGATGGCGTCTTTGTCGTTTCCACCGGCGGCGGAATCTGCAACAATGAATCGGCCGTTGCAGAGTTGAAGAAAATCGGCGTGTTCATCTTTTTGAATTCGGACGAGGCGACTGCCTGCGACAGGATAATCAAGGAAGTGAAAATCCTTGACAACGGGAAACTTTCCAATCTTCCGGCCTACATAGCGAAGGAAAATCCAAAGTCGATAGACGACGTGAGAAAATCCTTCCACAATTTCTATGTAGAAAGGCAGAAAATCTACGAGTCGCTTTGCGATATCGAGGTCGAGATGCTGCATTTGTCCAAGACCGAGAACATGGAAAGAATTGCCTCGGCGGTTTATTCTGCGTAGAGGATTTCACGTACGGTCTCGGATGGAGTCTTTCCGTAGTAGAGCCACGCGTACATCGCGGACGAAGCCACAAGCTGCCGTCCGTAGTCGCGGGTCTCCGTGAAGGGAAGCGTCTCCAAGAAGAGGTCCATGCTGATTCCCGCCGGCTTGTGCGCCGCCCTGCCGAGCGTTGACCAGTCGTTCTTCGCCGACCTTATCCATTTCCTTACGTTTGTGAGGCCTCCGTTGTATGCGAAAAGGGCCAGCAGCGGTATGTTCTCGTCCACGCGGTTTATGAGCGACTTGAGGTAGTGGCAGCCCAGCCTCAAGTTTGTTTCCGGGTCCAATATGTCAAAGTCCTCGTCCAGACCGAGCTTCTTTGCCTCGTCCTTTGCGGTCGCCTCCATGAGCTGCGAAAGTCCCGACGCTCCCGCCACGCTTGAGATTGACGGGTCGAAGAAGCTTTCCGTCCTGACGAGCGCATAGAAAATATATTCCGAAAGTTCGTTTTCCCCGCAGACTTTTTTTATTGGGTCGCTGTAGAAAGTCGGATAGACTCTCTTCATCAAGTCCTTTGGGATTCTTCCTTTTGCCGAGTTTTTCGCCCGGCTGGCAATTCTCAGGCTCTGGACATTGTATGTCGGATCGTGCTGGCCGCAGTCGAAAAGGAAATCGCTCGCGAGCAGGGAAATGTCCGTCGAGATTTCGTCCCTGTTCATTATCCATTCGGCGTAGACCCTCTGCGGAAAGCCGAACGCCGCGTATCCCCTCATCAACACGTCCGCGCCGCTGTTCTCTACGATTTCTGGCTCGTCGCTTTCGTCATCGGCTCTCTTCGCGTTCAAAAGAACCGACTCGACGATGTCCTTGTCCACCATGTTCAGTCGCTCCAGTGCGCAGACTTTGTAGTAGAGGTTCCCTTTTCCCGTCAAAACTTTCATGAACGCGTCCACCGACTGCCTTGTCTTGAGTCCGGTCGCGCCCTTCGCAAGCCCTTCCTCGATTAGCCTGCCCGAAAGGTATGCGTACTTTCCTGCCGTGTGCTCCGAGAAATTCGAGTCTGTCTCCTTCCATACTTTGTAGAAGTCCTGCCATTTCTGCGCCGACAGCAGCAGCACCGAAAGCGATTCGAAGAAGTCGTCGAAATATTCCGGGTCGTTTATTTTTGGGCCGTATGTTTTGAGCGTGTCGATTATGTCGTCGGTCGATGTTCGCAGCTGGAAATTCAAAAGGTACCAAAGCGCGTTGTCGAATTTTTCAGGGTCCTTTGTCGAGTCGAGCGCGGACTTGAACCTGTCTGTAGCCGTCTTCTGGTATCTACCGCCCTTGTCGTAGAGTCTGGCGCAGTAGAAGTAGGCGTAGTAGGCTTTCTCGTCGTCCAGTTTCTTCGCCAATTTGTCCAGTTGCCTGGCAGAGTAGTAATAGTCGTTTGTTCCGTAGAGCTGGGCTTTTCCTATGTCTGAAATCACCTGTGTCTCTATGCCGAGGTTTTCATCTTTGCCGTCGGGTGTTTTTGCCCGCTCTTCGTATATTTTGAGAATTTTCTTGTAATTGTTGAATGCGGCGTCGTATTTTTTTCGGTATATGAGCAACCGGAAGTCGATAATCGACTGTTCGTCGCTCGGTGTGTATTCGATTTCATCAAGTTTCAGACCGTCGAACTTTGTCGGAACCTTCTTTTCGTCCAGTTCCTTGCCCGGATTCTTTTCCAGCCAATCTTTTTTCCAGTCTTCCTGGCGTTCTGCGAGTTCATGGTCGTATTCTTTTTGGAGCCGCTCGCGCTCTTTTTCGAACGCTTCTTCCTTTGGCTGGATGTATTTTTCGTAAAGCTGGATATGTTCGATTGAGAGCGGGCGGGAGACGCACCATGTGTAGTAGTCCTGGTCGAACCTGCTGTCGTTTTTTTCGAGCATGGAGTCGAATCTTATCTTTACAAGCTCGTTTGGCGCATTCGCCAAGTCGATATGCTCTGTGATTTTTATGATTGTCGCGAATTCGTTCTGCTTGAAAAATTCTCTGGCCGCAATCAAAAGCGCGCTGTCGTCCTTGTATTTTTCGGCCAGATAGGTGGAAGCCTCGTTGCGCTCAAGCACATTTCCGAGCATGGTGAGGCTTTCCGCGCTCCTCCTGGTGATTATGGGGCTTCCCGTCTCGCTGTCCCTTGAAATCTTGAAGTAGCGCATGGCCTTTTCGTTGTCCCCTTCATCGGCGGCCTGCAGGGCCATGAAGAAGTATGCGTCGTCCTTGAACTCCTGTTGCAGGGAATGCGCGTTTGAGACCTTGCAGGAAAAGAGGAACAGAGATGTCAAAAGAAGCGATGAGAGAAGCCTTTTCATTCAAAAATCACTTGAACGGAATCAGCAAATCTTTTCCAGCCTGAATGTAGTCTGGATTTGGAATCTTGTTGTAGTCGGAGATTACTGGATACTTCCAAGGATTCTTGTAGTATGTGTCCGAAAGATCCCAAAGCGTGTCGCCCCATTTCACTGAATGTCTGATGTCCTCTTTTCTGTCGGTCAGTTCCGATTTTGAGACAGGCACGACTTTGCTTGCGTCTGGAGCTATGACAATCTTGTCTTCCTGTGAAGATGGAGCCTCTTTTGCATCCTCGCTGGCCTTTGCTTTTTCGGCGTCCGCTTTGGCTTTCGCTTCGGCCTCGGCTGCATCGACAAGGCCGGAATCCGCTTTTTCTGAATCAGCAGTTTTTCCACTAGCGTCCGACATCTCTGAATACACAGGCGGTGTCTGTGGTTCGCCGGCAGTTTCCCCGTCTTTCGCGTTCTGGAGTGAAGCCGGTGTGTCGTTTGCCTCTGACTTAGCCGCTTCTTCCTGCGCTTTTTGTGCGAGGGCTTCGGCGGCCTTCTTTCCTATGTCGTCGTTTGTGGCTTTCTCTGAAACTGGTGTCTTGTCGGTTCCATCTGTCTTTTCAATCTTTTCGATTTTTTCAGTTTTCTCCGTCTTTTCAGTCTTCTGGATTTTTTCGCTTGTGGTCTTTCCGAGAAGATTGTACTTCGATGGATAGATGAAGAGCAGGAAGAGTGTGAGAAGAATGCAGATTACCACGCAGAGAATGCAGAGAATGAGAGGTACACCCGAGCGTTTTTCGTCGTCGTCGTCGAAATCGTCGTCTTCGGTTTCTCCGAATGTGAGATTGTCGGAAGTCGTCAGGTCGTTTTCGTTGTTGTCGTACAAATCCGAAAATCCGTCGCTTCCGAATGGGTCGTCGGCGTTCTTGTCCGCAGAGCTTGTCTCTGGATTGTCAAAATCCGGCATGTCGGCGAACAAATCATCGTTGTTGCCGCTTTTGTCTTCTTCAAAATTCATGTCGTCCAAATCTTTCATAGAGAACTCGTCTTCTGTTGAATCAGCCGCTTTCGTCTCGTTTTCCGAGAAGTCTGAATCATCTTTTTTGTCGTTGTCCTCAAAGTCGACATCCATGCTGATTTCTTCGTTTGTGTCGAAATCGTTCTTCGTCTCAGACTGGGGCTGCTCGGCTAAATTGTCGTCCTCGGAGTTTTTTTCGCCGCTTGAGTCGTCGAGAGAGTCCGCGTCGAAGTTGTTCAATGCGTCGAGTGTTGAATCATCGGTTGGAGCGTCTTCGCTCTTGTCGTCGCCGAATGTGTCGTCGGAAAGCGAATCGAGTGAGTCGTCAGCCAAAGAGTTTTCGCTTGTGTCGTCGGAAAGCGAGTCTTCTGCCAGCGAATCTCCGAAACTGTCGTCGAGAGAGTCTTCAGCTGCGTCTTCGCTTTTTTCTTCGCTTAGGTCGCCGAGAGAGTCCGCGTCGAAGTTGTTCAATGCGTCGAGTGTGGAATCGTCGGTTGGAGCGTCTTCGCTCTTGTCGTCGCCGAATGCGGACAACGAATCTTCATTTGTGTCGTCGGTGGAAGATTCGTCTTCGATTATCGCATCGTCGACAGAAGGTTCCTCCAACGGATTGAGAGTCATGTCGCTTGATGAAAGCTGGTCGGAAAGTTCACTTGCGTCGTCGTCCGATTCAGGCTCGGAAATGGAGAATTCCGACGAGCCTGCTTCACCTTGTGGAAGTGGGGCCAGTTTGACTTCCGTTTCCCTTTTCGTTCCCGTCTCTCCGTCCACAACTTCGGCTGTGAGATTGTTGTTCTCGTCGAGACCGATTGAAAGGTGGAGATTCGGTTCTCCGTTTGGATGCGGATTAAGGTTTGGAACAGTCAATGTGTCGACATATTCCTCGTTCGTTATCTCTCCGTCATCCGATTGGTCGAAACGGTACAAGTCAATATGAACCTCGTCCTGGTTGTCTTTCGCCGTGGTCAAGTCGAGGATTCGTTTTTTTGAGTCGCCTTCTTCAAGGATAGGGTAGAACGATCCGTCTGCAAGTTTAATTCCGATAGTTTTCATCAATGTTCCTCATCCGTTGTAAGAAAATAGAACTTATTTTGCGTCCACTGTTGATTCGGCGTTGCCGGCTGGAGCTTCCGCCTTGTTGTCGGCGACTGTCTTCAAGTTTCCGGTTCCGGCTCCGTATTTGTAGGCGTATTCGTTGATTGCGACGAGCTCGTTCACAGTCGTTCCGAATTTTTCCGCCACTTCATACGTCGTAGCTTTTGTCACATTCCCAGTTGAATCGTATTTGTAGATTTCTCTGAGGTGGAGCTTGTTTTCCATGTTGTAGGTCTGCTTCTCCGTAATCGAATAAGACGAGTCGAATCTGTACACGATTCTCTTTATCTGATTTCCGGCATAATCGAGATAGGCTATCTCGGAAAGTTTTCCCGCATCGTTGTAGGTATGGACCTGCTTGACTTCAAGCCCGCCGCTTCCGTCGTATTTCGCCACTTCGACAACTCTTCCAGAATCATCTTTCTTCGTTATGATTTTTCCGAGAAGGGTTCCGTCCGCGTTGTAGTACGATTCGTCGACCTGCTTTCCGTTGTATTTCCAGATTGTCCTGTCGGTGAGGACGTCGCTTGCGTTGAATGCTGATTCATCGATGATGTTTCCTGTCGCATCGTAAGCGTATGTGAACTTCCATTGGACTTTTCCGTCCGCGTCGGTGCAGATTTTTGAAGCCAGTTTTCCATCGGCCGTGTAGGCGTATGAAACTGTGTCCACAACAGAGTCTCTGCTGGTCAATTCTGTAGAATCCGTCTCTTTTCCGTTTGATGCGAAGTTGTGTGTGAACTTTGCCTTTGGAGAGCGGTAGTAGTCGCCGAATTTCTGCGTCACCGAATATTCTGTTTTTGTGTATGAGCCGACAGTTCCCTTTGTCTTGATGGCCGCTTCTGAGTCGAAAGCGTAGACATTGGCAGCCAGGGCCGCAATTGAAAGAGCCAATATAGCCTTTTTCATTTATTTCCTCCGAATAATTTACATGAAGTATCTTTGTGATTATCGGCAATATTTATGAAAACGCTGAATGACTTATTTTCTTCCGAATTGAGAATCGAGCCAGTCGAACGCGCTTTTCTGCTGGGCGTATCTGAACTCGTGTGACATTCCGCTGATTATCTCTGTGTGGAGTTTTGAATCAGCCTTGTTGGCCGTCCAAATCTTGTGCATCTTCTCGTAGCCTTCGTTCACGCACTCGACCGGGAAGAGCGGGTCTTTCTCGCCGTTGTAGAAGAGCATGGATTTTGGGGCCGCGAGTCCAGCCACGTCCGGGTAGTCGAGGTAGCGGGCGATGTACGGGTGGAGCATCGCGAACGCGCTCTGTCCTTTGAGCTGGTTGTTGCCGATTACCATCAAGCCCTTCATCGTGCCGAACCAGCTCTGCGCGATTCCCGCCGTGATGTCGTCGCTCAAGGCCGCGACCTGCCATGCCCTGAACGCGCCCATGCTGAATCCCACAGCGGCGACTCTCTTCTTGTCGACTTGTGGAAGGGATGCGAGGAATTTTGCCGCCCTGCAGTCCTCCTGCGCGATGATTCCCGCGAAGCTTGAGCCCATGTTGAAGAGGTTCGAGGCCAGTGCCTGCTGGCTGTCAGTCTTGAATCCTTCCACCGAGCGGTCTCCCCAGCCAAGGGCGTCTATCGCGAGGACGACGTAGCCCCTCTTCGCCAGTTCGTCGCCTGGGAAAGCGTGTTCGTGGCCTTCGTCGTCGTAGTATTTTTCAGCCCATGAAAGAGCCACGTTCAATTTCTTCGATTCTCTCGTCTGTTCTTCGCTGGCGTCGTCAGGCAAATCCTCGAAGTCGATTGCGTTTATCGGGCGCACCATCTGCTCCTTTCCAATCCTGAATTCCGAGCCGTGCGCGTGGAGCATGAGGGCCGCCGGAGCCGATTTTGCGTTCTCTGGAATGAGAAGGTAGGCCGCGACCCGGCTCTCCTCCGAAATGTTGAAGGCGATTTTCTGGGCAGTGTAGCCGTCCCTCTTCTCCTCTTCGAGAACCTTCATGTCGAACGGTGTCTTGTCCTCGTACTGAATCATCAGCTCGCGGGCTTTTGCGAGTCCCGCCTTCTTCCATTTTTTAGGGTTCGAGCCGTCCTTCCAGCCGAGCGAGAATGCCATCTTGTTCTTGAGCGATTCGTAGAATGTAGGCATCGCCCTGTCCTTCGACGTGATTTCTGTCGTGACGTATTCAGATTCAGCGAAGGCCGAAAGCGAAGTTGCCAAAAACAACGCAGCAATAATTTTTTTCATGTTTCACCTCTTTTTATTTTTCAATATCTTATCACAAGTTCGCTTACTGAATTTCATTTTTCAAAGTTCTATAATCAAAAAATCATGTCAAATAATTCTATAAAAATAAAAAACTGCCGAATCGAAGATTCAAAACGTGTTTCAATAGAAGAGTTCGATTTCGAAATGAAAGAGAACGAGGCTTGGCTTGTGATTGGCCCGAACGGGGGCGGAAAAGCCGAGTTCGTGAAAGCGCTGTCTGGCGAGAAGCGCATCGTCATGAACGGAAGCGATTCCGTCTACGAGAACGACTTTGTAGGCTCCGTGGAGACCGTCTCGCTTGAGGTCGCCGCGAAGCTCATCGAACAGGAGCGGGAGCTGGACGAGACCGAGTACATGGACAGGCTCGACGAGGGGCGCACCGGCCGAAGATTCATCTGCGAGGTCTTGGGAGGACCCGACGCGAAGCACAGGCACGTTCCGCTTCCGCCAATCGCCTCCAAGCTTGAGGCGCTCCCCGAAATAAAACTCTGCGGAATCGAAAAAATCCTTGACCGGGGGCTTCGCTTGATGTCCACGGGCGAAATCAGGCGCACCCTCCTCGCGCGCGCCCTCCTTTCCAAAAAACGCCTTTTGATTTTGAGCGACCCCTTCGCCGGCCTCGACGTGAAGAGCCGCTCGATTCTCCTCGAATTTTTCCAGACGATAGCCGGAAAAATGAATTCCTCTCCGAAAATCATTCTTTCGATGGAGCGTTATTTTGAGATTCCGCAGACGATAACGAACGTGGTTGAATTCGCGGGCGGAAAGGTGAGCTTTTCTGGAACTAAAGCCGAATACGAGAGAGTTCTTGAAGAGCGCAGAAAAGAGAAGGAGAAGGTGAGGGATTCCGAGAAGTCCGCTTTCCTGAGCGAGTTGAACGAGATTTCCGAGTCGACCAGGTTTCTGCAGAACGAGAAAGTCGACGGAAAAGAGACTCTGATTCAGATGAACGACGTGAACGTGGGCTGGGGCGACAAGAGGGTGCTCCGCCATTTCGACTGGACTGTCATGCCGGGCGAGCACTGGCTGATTCAAGGCCCGAACGGAAGCGGAAAGACGACTTTGCTCGAGTTGATTACAGGCGACAACAAGCAGGTCTTCTGCAACGACGTCTGGCTTTTCGGAAACAAGAGGGGCAGCGGCGAATCGATTTGGGATATAAAGAAGAATCTTGGAATCGTGAGCTACCGCCTGCACGTCGAGTACCGCATGGTCGCCGGAACCGACCTTGAGGGCGTAATCATTTCCGGTTTCAGGGATTCGATTGGTCTGTACGAGCAGAGGACGGACGTGGAAGTCGCCGCAGCGAGGAAGTGGCTAAAACTCGCCGGATTTGAGGGGCGCGAGAGCGAGTCGTTTGGAAATCTCAGTTACGGTGAGCAGAGGGCCATTCTCATAATCCGAGCCGCCGTGAAGTCCCCGAAAATCATGATTCTCGACGAGCCATGCCACGGTCTCGACGAAAGCTACAGGCAGAAAATTCTCGATTTGCTTGAGAAAGTCGCCGAGACCGGCACCACGACGCTCCTTCATGTCACGCACGATGTTTCCGAGGTTCTTCCCTGCGAGAAGCACATTCTCCAACTGAAGCCCGATTCGGAACCGATGTACGAAATAATAGAGAAATAAAAAAAAGCCCGACCGTTTCTTCCTTAAAAGTGAAGTGCGCTTCACTTGGGAAACTTGGTCGGGCTTTTGAAAGTCCAGATTTTATTTCGCGGCTCCAGCGATGAGGCCTGCGATTTTCCCGATTGGGTCGAAATCCAAGAGGAGGATGTCCAATGCGTAGAACACTGCGAATCCTGCGGCTGTGACCGCCAAGAGTGCCAAAAGTCCTATCAGGAACTGCACGAATACAGGGAGCGCGTCGAAGCCTTTCTGTGCCTGTATTGGGTCTTTTTTATTGAGTTTGATAGCTGAGTCTGCCATTTTTAGCTCCTTTTTTAATGGGAAGAATATATAGTTGCAATAATAAACTGTGGTATTTTAACAGTCAAGATTCTTGCTCGATAGAAAAATGAAAGATTCTGACATATTATTGGATTTATAAAGAGGTAAGTATGCTTTTTTCACCACATGAAATAGAAGAAACTGTGAATATGTTCCTGCGGCAGAACCTTGACGTAAGGTGCGTGACGATGGGAATCTCGCTTTTGGACTGTGCCGATTCCGACTACAAAAAGGCCAACCAGAAAATCTACGACAAGATAATGCGCAAGGCCGGGAACCTCGTCCGCGTGGGACAGGACATCGAAAAAGAGCTTGGAATCCCAATCATCAACAAGCGCATCTCCGTCACTCCGATTGCGCTTGTGGCTGGCTCTAGCGGAGAGAAATCCTACGTCTCCTACTGTAGAACGCTCGACAAGTGCGCGAAGGAGCTTGGCGTCAATTTCATAGGCGGTTTCTCCGCGCTTGTCCAGAAGGGAATCACCCCTGCTGACAGGATTCTCATCGACTCCATACCGGAAGCCCTTTCCACGACGGATTTCGTCTGCTCTTCGGTGAACGTCGGGTCGACGAAGTCTGGAATCAACATGGACGCGGTGAAGCTCATGGGCGAGACGATTGCGAAGACGGCCGACGCTTCCAAGACTCTGCCGATAAACGGCTGCGCGAAACTTGTCGTCTTCTGCAACGCTCCCGAGGACAATCCGTTCATGGCGGGCGCGTTCCACGGGCCGGGGGAGGCCGATTCCGTCATAAACGTGGGCGTTTCTGGTCCTGGCGTAATCCTTGCCGCCGCCCGCGAGTACAAGGGGCGGCCGATAAACGAACTTGCCGAGGGAATCAAGAAGATGGCGTTCAAGATAACCCGCCTTGGACAACTCGTCGGTACGGAAGCCGCCAAGCGTCTTGGGGTTGATTTCGGCATCCTCGACTTGTCATTGGCTCCGACTCCTTCCGTTGGCGACTCCGTTGCGCGCATTCTCGAAGAAATCGGCTTGGACGGAGCGGGCGCGCCTGGAACCACGGCCGCTCTTGCGATGCTCACCGACATGGTGAAGAAGGGCGGCGTGATGGCTTCCACGAACGTCGGCGGACTTTCGGGCGCGTTCATTCCGGTTTCGGAGGACGAGGGCATGATAAACGCTGTCAAGCAAGGTTCAATCTGCCTTGAGAAGCTTGAGGCCATGACGACAGTCTGTTCGGTAGGACTCGACATGATAGCGATTCCTGGGGACACTCCTGCAACGACGATTTCCGGCATCATGGCGGACGAATTCGCCATCGGCATGGTGAACAACAAGACTACCGCCGTGCGCCTCATTCCCGCTCCCGGCAAAAAGGCCGGAGACTGGGTGGAATTCGGTGGTCTCCTTGGCGGCTGCCCTGTCATGCCTGTGAGCAAGTTCGGTTGCGCAGACTTCATCAACAGGGGCGGAAGGATTCCGGCTCCAATCCACTCTTTCAGAAACTGATTTTTTTTGAAAGTGCGGGGATATTTTCGCTGGAATTTTTTGAGATTCGGGGGCTCGTTTTTTTTTAGACCCGCCCCTGAAAATTTTCAAACATACCGATAATGGAAGTATGCTCGTGCTTTCCCTTGGAAAAGTTCCCGATGCTAAAAAGTTTTCAGCCGTCGAGAGTTTTCTTGTAAGACATGAAAAAAGTTGCGTCTCCCTTTTGGACAGAATTTACCGCCATGAAGTCTCTGTCTACTGCATTCTCGGTGATAGCCACGAAATCAGGGGCATCTTTTCTTATTCGCAGGGGGGGCAGATTCTCCACTGCATACCGGATGCCCTTCAGTCTTACGATGAATACCTTGTCATTCTTAGAATCTATTTTTCAAATTTGAACATACAGAATGTTTTCAGTGTGATTGGAGAGGAGACTGGAACGAATTTGATTCTTTCCGCAATTTTCCTGGCCACGAAAAAAATCCCAGAAAGCAACCAAATCTTCAATTTGATGGAGTACAATCCCCGGAAGGAGTCCGCAAAGGCCGGATTGAAAGTGAAGCCAGCCCGGGTAGATTCTGTATGCGTCGCCAATTGTTCGATGAAGCTTCTGGACGCTCTCGTTCCGATTCAGGAAGCCTACGAGAAAGAGGAAGTTTTGACCCTTGAGCAGGAGTTCAATCCACTGATGAGCAAATTCGGCTTGAAGAAAAGCATCTCCGAGAAGAATCTGTACGCTGCTTTCCTTTCCGGCAAAATCGTCGCGAAGGCGGCCGTGAACGCTTCCGGCAAGAACTGCGTGCAGCTCGGCGGCGTCTTCACATTGCCCAATTATAGAAAACTTGGATTCGCGGAATTCCTCATCAAGAAAATCGTCGCCGAGAAAAACGCCGTTGGAAAGAAAATCGTCCTTTTCGTGAAGCCCAAGAATCTTGCCGCCGTCACATTGTACAAACGCTGCGGATTCTCGAATTTCGGGAAATTCAAAATCAGTTACTACTAGAGCCTTCCAGCAGCCATTCCCTTATGTTCTTCCTTATTATTCCGTTTTCGTTGGATTCGGGCAGATCGTCCATCGTCAGAATCAGTTTGGGAAAGTTGTCCTTCACTTCCAACAGCGGACGGTACTCTCGCTCCTTCGTTTCTTCCGACGAAAGAAGATAGGAGACTTGGACGTAGATTTTTTCGCCGCTTTTTTCCGCCATGAAATCGATTTCGGTGTCGCCGATTTTTCCGATGAAGACTTGGTAGCCGCGCCTTAGCAGTTCGGAAAAGACGATGTTTTCGAGGATTCCGTTTATGTATGTGTCCTTGAAGCCGTGGAGGTAGAAGAGAAGCCCCTGGTCCTCGAAGTAATATTTTTCCATTGTCTCAAGAATTTTCTTTCCACGAATGTCGTAGCGCTGGACTTTGTGGAGGACGAATGCGTTTTGCAAATATTGAAGGTCGCTGTAGACCGTCTCGACTGAAAGGTTCCTGCCGTTCGCCTTCATGAAGTCCGATATCCGCTTGGCTGAAAAAATGTTTCCGATGTTGTCGGCAGTGTAGAGGATGATTTTTTCGAGCAGGCCGGTTTCCCTTATTTTGTTCCTTTTTATTATGTCCTTCAGAATCACAGTCGAGTAGATTCCTTCAAGATAAGAGCGGATTTGCGTTTCGCTTTCCATCATGTCCTTCAATCCCGGAAAACCGCCTATGGTCAGAAATTTGTTGAAGTTTTCCGCCGAGTCCTGGGATGAGTTGAAGTAGAGGAACTCTTTGTAGGAAAGAGGTCTTGCGTTGATGACGACGTATCGTCCGCTCAGATAGGTTGCGAGTTCGGACGACAGAAGGTTCGCGTTGCTTCCTGTGATGTAGATGTCGGCGTCGATTGTTTTTGAAGAGTAGAGGCTGTTCACGCATTTTTCCCAGCCTTCGCATTCCTGAATCTCGTCGAACAGAAGGTAGAGTTTTTTTCCGTTTGTCCCCCGTTTTTTCACTTCCTCGTAAAGCGCGCGCGAATCCAGCAGATGTGCGTTCTCGAAATCCTCAAAGTTCACGTTGAGAATGTTCGTTTCCTGAACGCCCTTTTCGACGAGTTTCTTTTCGATGAGCGAAAGCATGAACGATTTTCCGCATCGCCGAATGCCCTGGATGACTTTTATGACGGGCTTGTCCTTGTAGAGCGAGATGATTTCATCAATTCCGATTCTTTCGTAGAGTTTTTCTTTCATTTGTTTCCACTGTACCCGAAACTTTTCGCAAAAACAACAAAAGTTTCAGGTGTGGTAGAAAGTTTTGATTGGCAAGAAACTACTTGCAGAATCTGTGATCTGCCAAAATTTAATATTCGAGTTATTGCGTATTAGAAAATACGTGTACACCGGCAGTTCCACTTGTGTTTGGAGTGCTTGTATATACTACAAAATAATAATCACCTGTTTCTGTAGGTGTAAAAGAAAAGGTTTCGTTGCCACTGATTAATTTAACATCGTTTTTGTCATATAAACCAAAATCATAATCAATTCTATTAGATGGAAGAATT
>CAMHLH010000036.1 GCA_946185925.1 uncultured Treponema sp. | reverse complement strand
CTTTCGACGCACGCCTCCGGAAGGTAGTCCGCGTCCGTGAAGTTGTAGTAGAAGCCCGCGTTCAGCACCAGGTCGCGCACTCCAGTGAATCCCGCGAACGCTCCGAACTTCCTGTCGTCCTCGAGCACGTCGTGGGCTGTGAACGCCATGTCGAACAGGTCCTTCACTCCGGCGTTCACCCCGAAGTCCACCGCCTTCTCGAATTCGTCAGTGTCCGGGTACATGGTTGCCCCCGCCGCAGCCTTCAAATACGCGTCCGTTCCGCCTGGAAGTGTCCATGCCCAGTCGCTTGAAAGTCCGCCCGCGAATCCGTTCGTGTATATTGCGGCGCTTTCCGTGCCGAAGTACCTGTCCTCCCCGAGGGAGTCCGTTATGAGCCGCCCGTATTTCGTGGTGTCGTCATCCGCCGCCAGGTAGGCCGAGTCAGCCACGAACCGCTTGTAGAAGTTCGTTCCCGCTATGATTCCGAACTGGGGTATCGGCTCGTAGTGGACGAACCCAGACGGAGCGATGACGAATGTGGACGGCGAGTCGTCCGACGTGTCGAGCAGGAACTCCAGCCTGAGCCGCGCGTCCACTTTCTCCGTCTCCAGGTCCGCCTGGAACTGCTCTCCAATGGCGAACGAGTTCTCCGTAGCCGTGTCGCCTGATATGTCGTCGGTCTTCGAGTGTGTGAAGAGGTCGCCGTCTCCAAGTTCGTCCATGTCTGCGCCGACGGTGTTCTTGATTGTCAACTTTCCTGCCGCAGCCGAGAACGCACAGAGCGCAATCATCGTCGTCAATATCGCTTTTTTCATCTGCTTTCTCCTTTTAGTGCCTGCTTCCGGGGCCGCTGGAGCTTCCCGGCGTGTTGGAGGAGCTTGTCGAGGACGATGAGGTGCTGGCGGTCTTCGTCGAGATGGTCGTTCCGCTCGCGCTTGCGGCTGGAAGGTAGAATTCGGTCCCCTCTGCGTATTCGTTTCCTTCCACGGTCGCGGATTTGCAGGCGGTGTATGAGCCGCTCAGGGTGCCGTCGATGTAGAGCGCCGTCGAATATGCGTATGGCGCTTTCACGGCAACGACGTTTTCTCCGCTTGAGTTGTTGATGGCGAAGTATGTGTTTGCGCTTCCTCCACATGATGTGTAGTTCAAGAGGTTTACGCTGGATGTGACTTTTGACATTTCCCCCATCTGGTCGGTTCCGACCGCGAGGATTTTTCCTCCCGTGACCTTGAACGAGGAATCGAAGTCGATTGGGGAGTTGTCGTTCGCGTATGTGCAGACTGCCATAACGCCACCAGAGACCGAGACTGTTCCGTTCGAGTCGATTCCGTCGCCTTTCGATTTCACATACACGAAGCCGCCGCTGACTGCGATGCTTGAGCCCGCGTTTATTCCGTCGTCGTTCTCGGCCGAGATGATTGTGCTTCCGCCCGAAATCTTCACGCTCGTGTCCCCCTCGATTCCCTCCGGCGCGAATGTTATGCTGCCAGAGCATTTCACTCCGTCGGCGTCGTAGTAGCTTCCGGTCTTGTTGTCGTCGCTCGTGTAGCCCGTCACTCCCGTCACGGTGAACCTGTTCTCTCCGCCTGTAATCTGCACAACTGGTGCGGCGATTCCCTTGCCGTTGTATGTTGTGGCGCTCACAGTCCCTCCGTTGATTTTGACGTAGCTTGAACTGTAGCTATCGTCGTCCGTCTTGAACGCGTTCGCTTTCCTCAGCTCGCTCGTGGAGACTTTTCCCTGGCCGCTGAACGATATGCTCCCTCCGTCCACGACGATTCCCTTTCCGCCGAACAGTCCGTTCTTTCCGCTGGAGCTTTCGGTGTAGTTCTTCAAATCGTATGTTCCGCTCTCGATTGTGAGGATTCCGTCCTTTGACGCGATGCAGTTCTTGTAGCCCTGTTCTATTGAAAGGCTTCCGTTTCCTGAAATCGACATGCTTCCCTTGCAGTAGAGGGTGCCTTTCGAGTCGCTTCCGGGGCTGACGGCTGCCTTCACCACTGTGCAGCTGACTGTCTCTCCGTCGTCGTCGGTGTAGGTGGAGCCGCTTGTCGTCGAGTATTCCTCACCGTAGCCGGTTCCGTAGCTGCGTCCGTCGACAAGTGAGTTTTCTGTTCCGTCCACGAGAAACACGCTCGCGCTTCCCCCCTTCGTTATGTCGATGCATGGATAGCTTGATGAAGTGATTGAGACTCCGTTCAGGTAGATTCCGGCTTCGTAGACCGTGGAAGTCTGTATCTTCACACCGCCCGTGGTCATTGTTCCCGAGAGGTGGACTGCGGTGTTCTGCTCTGTGTCCGTCAGGTTGATTCGCACAAGCCCGGTCGAGTTTCCTGACTCGTCTTTCGTGTAGTCAACTTTCACGCTTTCGTTCAGAAGTTTTGTCTTCGTTGTGCTTATCGCGCTCCATGTCGCATTGTCCTCGGAGACTTTTCCGTTCGTCAAGTCGACATAGATTGATTGGCTGGACGAAAATGACGAACCGCTGGCCGTTGTTGTCGCGGAACTGGATGTTCCTGCGAGTGTGTTTTCCGAGTCTTCTTCGACAAGACATGACAGCAGTCCGCATCCCAATATTGAGGCGAGGGCTACCCCGGCAACTTTTAGAGGAATCTTCATAATTGTACTCCTGTTGATGTGCTGAAAAACTCAATCCTGAGCGTGATTATAAACTGCTCGTTACATTTTGTAAAAAAATTAACCTTAAAAATGCGAAAATATTCTCATTTTGACTTCTAGGCAGCCCGAGTAGGGGTGCCGGGCGGGCGCGGGCGGTGGCGGAACTATTTAAAAAGCATTTCAGACAAGAGGTTCAATGATGCAGAATGTGGAACGTCGGACTATACAGAAACTTCATATTCCGCGAAGCGGAAAAAAATTTTTAAAAATTAGGACAAATGTATAGTTGTTGTTTGTTCCGAAAAAAGTGAGGATTTAAGAATTATGAGATTTCAACAGACAGATTTTTGGACATTTTTCAAATGCGACCACGGCTGGAACAAAGTTTCGGCCGATTTTGAATTGGCCGGCGGTGAAAAACAGAGCGTGAACATTCTGCACAGGACTTTCAAACTTGGATTTTTCAAGGCGGCGCTCGCGTATGTCCCCATGGCACCTGAATTTGACGGAAAAGACACAAAATCATATTTGAAAAGGGTGGAGGAGTTCTCAAAAAGTTTGAAGGAGAAGCTTCCAAAGAACACTCTCTGCATACGATACGATTTTCCGATTGACTTCAAGACAGTGGAAGAGAGGAATGAAGCGGTAAAAAACATCAAGCGGGCGGCAAAAGAAGAAAAAATCAACATCAAGAAGAACAAAGTCGACATTCAGCCGCCGGACTCTACTTGGCTTGATTTGTCCAAAACAGAGGACGAGCTGCTTTCATCGATGAAGAGCAAGTGGAGATACAACGTGCGCCTCGCCCAGAAAAAAGGCGTTGTGGTCCGTGCCGCACATTTCGGAGACGAGAATTTCGAGCGCGACTTGGATTCATTCTACGAACTTTACAAGACCACATCAGAGCGCGACGGAATCGGGCTGCATCCAAAGGCCTACTACAGGGATTTGCTCGAACGCGGCGCAAACTCGATGAATGCCAGGCTGTCCAAGAGCGGCAAAACCGAAATCACGCTCTACATCGCGAGCCACACGGAGACTGACGAAAACGGCAAAGAAAAAACCGACGATTTGGCGGCAATCATAACGCTCTTTCAGGAAGATGAAGCGATATATTTGTATGGCTGTTCCGGCAACGTTAAGCGGAATTTGATGCCGGCCTATCTCGTCCAGTGGACCGCCATCTGCGACGCGAAAAAGTTCGGCTCAAAGATTTACGATTTCTACGGAATCCCGCCAACTGGTGCCGAAAACCACCCGATGCACGGTCTCTACCTCTTCAAGACAGGTTTCGGAGGCGAGGAAGTGCACAGGCCGGGCAGCTTCGACGTTCCGCTTTCATGGCTGTATGGACTTTTCACCAAAGCCGAGGACTTCCGGGCCTGGTACCACAAGAAGTTCCTCAAAAAAATCCGTGGAAGGTAAAAATTGATTTTTTTGGCTGGAGAGGTTTTCACTTTTTCAGCCATTTTTTTCCTGCGAGGCGAATCAAAAAGAGAATGCCGCGCACGCAAAGCTCAAAGCTCATGGCGAACCAGATTCCGTTCAGGCCGAAATTCTTCACAAGAATCACGGCGAGCGGAATCCTGATGAACCAGACCGAGCCGAATTTGAAAACGCTCGGAACAAAGGTGTCGCCGGTACCTCTCAACGCTCCGTTTGCCACAAGGGAAGCCCCATAGAACGGTTCGCAGAAGGCTTCGATTTTCAGGATGAACGCTCCAATCTCGATTATTTCACTGTCGGGTGTCAGCAAGGACATCATTTCCCGGCCGAAGAAGAACATGACACTGCCAGTGAAAAGCATCAGAACCATGCCGGAAAGAGTAGTGAGCCAGCCGAATCGGTATGTGAGAGATTTTCTTCCAGCGCCGAAACTCTGGCCGCACAAAGTCGAAGCCGCCGCTCCGATTCCATAGGCGGGCATGAAGCAGAGACTTTCCACGGTAACGCCGAAACTGTTCGCGGCCAACGCGGCTTTTCCCAATGGTGCCGTGATTTTTGCATACGCAATCTGGCCGCCTGACATTATCACCTGCTCGAATGCGATTGGAAGCCCAATCAACAAAGCGAATTTCATGATTTGGCTTTCAAAAGTGAATTTTTCCCCATCCGTGAATTTCAGAATCGATTTTTTCAGAAGAAAGAACATCAAGAACGAGGTCACAATGAACCTCGAAGTAAAAGTCGCAATCGCCGCGCCTAAAACGCCCAAGCCCAATGCGAAGATGAAGAGATAGTTCAGTCCCACGTTCAGGACCGCCATGGAAATCTGGGCGGCACTCGGAACCTTCATCTCTCCCGCGCACTGGAGGAGTTCCGCCGACAAGTCATTCAACTGCACGACAGGGACGGAAAGGCAGAAGACGAAAAAATAAACCCACGCGTCGTGCCTTATCTCGCTGTCGGCTCCAAGCCAATCCGGCAGAAAAAAACTGACTGAACATCCTGCCGCCATCAGCACCACGGAAAAAAGGAAAGTGAAGAGAAGGGCGTTCTTCACAAGGTTCCGCGCCTCGCTTTCCTTTTTCGCGCCGATTAGTTGGGCGCACTGGACGGTGAAGCCCATCGACGAAGCGAACGTCAAGCCGAGAACAAGCCAGGTGCTCGAAGCGACAAGACCAATCGCCGCCGCCTGGCTCGACCCCAAGTGCCCGACCATCGAAGCGTCGATGAACGACATCACAATCGAAGAAAGCTGCGCCAGAATCGACGGCAGGCTCAACTTTCCAATCAGCAGAAGCTGTGTTTTGAGCGGCATTTCCTCGCCGTTCCTCATTTTCAAAAGCAATTCTCCAGTTTTCATATCACCCTCAAATTCAAGAAAAGGACCTCTCCATCCTCTCCACAATCTCCGAAATCCTCTCTTTTTCTATTCCAGAATAGTTCAGCACGAACGAAGCGGCAGACTGCATGGAACTTTCCACATAGAAAAAATCCGACAGAAGCGGAATGTTTATTTTCTCCGACAAGAGTTTCTCCCGTATTCTCGCGCTTGAAAGCGGTTGGGGAAGATTTTTCAACTCAAGCAGGAAATGCAGGCCGGAATTTTCCTCATGAATCGTGGCCTTGGACTTTATGGAACTGGAATTTATCGAATTGATGAAAGCGTTTCTGATGTTTCTGTAGTAGTTCTTCATCCTGATGATGTGCTTTCCGTAGAATCCGCCGCTTATGAATCTGGCAAGCGTGAACTGCTCGAAAGCGGAGACAGGGCAGGAATAGAAGCCGAGCCTTTTCTCGAACCGCTCCAGAAGCGAATCTGGAAGAATCATGTAGCTGATTCTGAACGAGGGAGCCAAAGTTTTCGAGAAAGTGTTCATGTAGATGACGCGGGAAGCATCGGATGAAAGAAGCGACGGAAGCGGCTTTCCGTTGAAGCGGAATTCGCTGTCGTATTCGTCCTCGATGATGAAGGAGCCGTTTTTATCGGCCCATGAAAGAAGCTCCAGCCTTCTCCTCACCGGCATGACGATTCCGGTCGGAAAATGGTGGGACGGGGAGACGTGGACGACCTTCGCTCCGCTTTTCTCAAGGTTACCCGGATTGACCCCGCATTCATCGATGTCCACGGGGACGACAGACGCTCCGTTCAAGGCGAAGACCTTCGCGACCTTGTGGTAGCCGGGGTTCTCGACCGCATAAGCCGAATCCGTCCCCAAAAGCTGCACAATCATCGAGCAGAGAGATTCAGTTCCAGAGCCTATGACGATTTTTTCTGGGGAAACATCCATGTTACGAAAGTCCCGCAGATATTCGGAAATCGCAATCCTCAATTCCAGAACGCCTTTCACGCTCACCCTGTCCAGAATCCGAGCCTTGATTTCTTCGTCGGTCAAAACTTTCCGCATAAGATGCGCCCAAAGAGAAAACGGAAAGTTTTTTGAATCCGCTGAATTGCTGGTAAAGTCAGCGAAAAATGATTCGCTTTTTTTCGGCTCGTCGGCGCGCTCATGGCTTGCCGCTTTTTCCCCAATCGCAGGAACCGATTCAGAGACCGCGACGTCCGCCAAATCCGTGACGAAGAAGCCCTTTTTTTCAATCGAATAAATGTAGCCCTCGGCGATAAGCTCTGCATAGGCGTTCTGCACTGTCATGACGCTCACGCCCAAATGCTCGGCGAGAGAGCGTTTTGACGGAAGCCGCCCGTTCGGAAGCAGCTTGCCGTTCGATATTTGCGAGCGGATTTCATCGCAGAGAGTTTCGCAAAGTCCTTTTTTGGAAGCGGAAAAATCAATCGTGAACATTCTGCGATTCTACTGTTTTTTTGATAAAATAAAAAACATGACAGATTTGTACATTTTCGACTTGGACGGAACTTTGATAGATTCGGGAGAGGACATCGCCGACTGCGTGAACGAAGCGTTCTCCCATTTTGGATATTTCAGAGTGGAGAAGGAAAAACTCATCGCTTTTTTGGGCGACGGAGCGAGGGCATTGATTGAACGCGCCCTAAAAGAATCCACCAGAGGAAAATTCGACTTTGAGAGCGACTTCGGAAAAAGAAAATTCGACGAACTTTTGAACTGGTACCTCGAATACTACTATGAGAATCCAGTCAAAAAAACGAAACTCTACGCCGGAATCAAGGAACTTTTGAGGACGCTCAAGGAGAAGGGCAAAAAAACGGCCGTACTGACGAACAAGCCCGGAAGAATCGCAAAGACGATACTTGAAAAACTCGAAGTAGAAAAATACATCGATTTGATAGTGAGTCCCGACGATTTTGCGAAGAAAAAGCCAGACCCAGCCGCGTTGGCTTTCACGGTCGAAAAAATCAACGAAAAATTCGGAAGCTCATTCTCAAAAGACAGCGTGATAATGATTGGAGACAGCAATGTGGACATAGAATGCGGAAAAGCCTACGGCTGCAAGACAGTCGGCTGCCGTTCGGGAATCGGCGACACGGAAAAACTCTTGGCGGCCAGGCCGGATTTGTCTTTCGCAGTCGCCTCGGAAATCGAAAAATTCATCGACGTGCTTTCCGAAAACTCCGACATATCGGAAATCCAGAAATTCGCCATGGAAAACGAGGTCCCCATTCTGCAGGACGAAGGCTCAACTTTCATCTGCGACTACATTCTTTCTCACAATGTAAAAACGATACTCGAAATAGGGACGGCAATCGGCTTCTCCTCGATACGATTCGCGAAGCTGGACCCACGCATCACCGTCACGACAATCGAAATCGACGAAAAACGCTACGAGACGGCAAAGAAGAACGTGGCAGACGAAAAACTCTCGGACAGAATCGAGCTGATTTTGGGCAACGCGCTTGAAACCCAAATCGACAAAAAATTCGACCTGATTTTCATCGACGCGGCAAAAGCCCAGTACATCAAGTTCTTCGAAAAATACAAGGAAAACCTCACCGAAAACGGCGTCATCGTGAGCGACAACCTCTCGTTCCACGGCATGGTCGAGGACCTGAGCCTGACGCACAACTACAGCACCATAAAACTCGTCAAAAAAATCAGGAAGTACATCGAATTTCTCAAGAACAACGAAGAATTTGAAACCGAATTCTTCAAAATCGGCGACGGAGTTTCAGTGTCGAGGAAAGTGAAAAAATGAAAGTTCATGAGAAATACTCCTGCATCAGTGCGTTCATTTCGACTTCGCTCACCGACCACGCTCAATGAACAATCTGGTTGCTGAGCGAAGCCGAAGCACATTTTCCATTTATCCGTCTCGCGACTTCCAGGAGCTTCTCCCTGTCGTTCATCTCTGGGTCGTCAAGCACGCACTGGAAAAGCTCCTGCAGAATCTGCCCGATTCTCTTTCCGGCGGGGATTCCAATCGCCATCAAGTCCTTTCCGTTCACTTTCAAGTCCTTCAAACTCAGCGCGGACTGGGATTCCTCGATTGCCTTTATGCGCTCGCGGAGAAGAATCATGTTCTCGGCGGTTTGGCTGCCAGGAACGATTCCCACCCGGTGCTTTCCGAAAATGTCCGCCTTCCAGACCTCGAAAATGTCGTCGACGCACTCCGGCTTGATTCTCACCAGAAAACGCCTGACAGCCGCGTCCGACCACTTGTCGTTGAAGAAAGTCATGTGGTTCAAAATCAAATGGGAGACACGGTCGATGAAAGCATTCGGAAACTTGAGCCTAGTCAGTATCGAAACGGACTTCTGTGAAGAAAAAAGCTCGTGCTTGTGGAAGTGGACAATCTCGACCATCTGCCCCGAACCAGCCGGATATTCCTTTGTCTCGACAGTCTTCGCGTCGCTCTTTCCGATGTCGTGGAGCAGCATCGCCATGCGGACGACCAGATTGCCCTTCGGCGCGCCGTCGCAGGCGTAGATGCAGTGGTCGAGCACGTCGAATTCGTGGTAGCACCTGGCGTCAGCCTGCTCGATTCCACGGCAAGCGGCAAGCTCTGGAAGAAACATCCGCATTATTCCGGTGTCCTCCATGAAGTGCAGTCCAATTGAGGGTTCGTCGGACGAAAGCATCTTTGAAAGCTCGTCCCTGAACCGCTCCATTGAAATGCCGGAAATCTTCTTCTGCACATCAGAATCCGAAATCGCGCCAAAAGTCTCCTTGTCGATTGAAAAGCCGAGCTGGGCGGAAAAGCGGAGCGCGCGGACAGGACGCAGCCCGTCCTCCAAAAAACGCTCCTTCGCGCACCCCACAGTGCGTATGACCTTCGCCCTTATGTCGTCCCTGCCGCAGAACGGGTCCACTATCGAACCGTCCTTGAGAGAAGCGGCAATCGCGTTCATCGTGAAATCCCTTCTGGAAAGGTCGTCCTCCAATGTCGCGTCGAACGAAACCGCGTCCGGGTGCCTGCCGTCGGAATAGCCGATGTCGCACCTGTAGGTCGTCACCTCGATTTCCTTTCCAAGGAGGTGGACGGTCACGGTTCCATGCGCAATTCCCGTGGGAATCACCTTGTGGAAAATCCGCATGACATCCTCGGGCTTCGCGTTGGTCGTAACGTCCCAGTCGGAGGCGGGCTTCCCCATAATCTCGTCACGCACCGCGCCGCCGACAAGATACGCCTCGAATCCGTTCGACTCGAATATCTCGTCCATCTTCTTCAACACAGAAGGAATTTTTATCGATTTCATAGTATATTTCCTTAAAAACTTTTCAAAAAACATAAAAATAGAACAAAAGAATAGCAAAAAGGAGCTTGATTTTCCATGATATGCGTGTTCACAGGCGGAGACGCGCCGAGTCCAAAAAGCACAGAATATTTTTTCAAGGAAAAGCGGAAAGAGCAGGGCGGCGGAGATTTTCAGATAAAGTCCATCGCGGCGGATTCAGGATTGGACACATTCGAGAACTACCAAAGCGAGCTGGGATTTTTCTCAATAAAGTCGATTCTCGGAGACTGGGACAGCATCGAGGACAAGAAAAAGACGGAATCCTACCCGAAAGAGATTGTCGAAACGCACATAGTCGACAAGGACTACACCGACACAGAACTCGCGCTCGAAAAAGCGCATTCCATGAAGGAGTCGCCGGATGAAGAGATAGTCCTGATTGGAGCGGGCGGGGGAAAGAGGATTGACCACCTCATCGCAGTCTACGACCTTTTTTCGACACCCCTGCACCCCGACACATGGATTACGGGCGAGCAGTTCCTCCATTTTCTAGGAGCGGGAACGCGCGCGGAAATCTCCAACCTGGCGGCGAACGACACCGTGTCCGTGCTGAGGACGAGCGAATCGAGGATGGGCGGAAGAATAGAGTCGAAGGGGCTCAAATGGGAATCCAAACTTTTCAGAATGGAAGGTGTTCCGAGCATATCGAACAGGATTTCCGAGAGCGCGGACGAAGGAATTGTGAAAATCTCGGCAGTCGAGGGAAATTTCGTCCTGGCCCTGCCAAATTCCGCAAAAGTCAAAATGAACTGAAAGAGCGGGCCGAATCAGAACACAAGCCCAAGGGAGAGCATGTTCACGCCCCTTGAGAAGAAGACGAAGACGACCGACACAAAGAACGACACAATAAAGCCCAAAGAGAAGAAAAGATAGCGGATTCTCCTTTCGACAAAGACGCAGATGAAACTTACGGCCGACGAAACCAGACTCATCAAGGCCAGCAGAATCGACACGGAAGTCGTGAGGAAAAGCAGGAGGTTCAAGTCGGAATCCAAAAACATCTGGAAATTTCCCACGGAGAACATGAGGAAAAGCCCACCCGACAGCAGCAAAAGAAAAACGACGCATCGCCGCGTCAGCCTGAACAGCATCGGAATCCTCTCCTGTATGTTCGACTCAAGGAACTTCCCCGTCAGCTCCTCAAGCACTCCGATTCCGTCAATATCCTCGGCCTCGTCGATTTCGAGAGTGTCCACCTCCGCCGTCGACATGAGGCTGAAATCGAACTGGGAGCCGTCTTCTTTACTGTCTTCCATTAGTCACCACCCGCATAAGATTTGTTGAATCAACCCATTTTAAAAACTATCATTAGGAAAAAACATTTACAACAAAATCAGGAGACACAAATGAGCAAACGACTTTACGGACTTAGAGGGGCCACAGGAGCCGAGAACACAAGGGAATCCATACAGGGGAACGTGGTGGAGATGTGCCTTGAGCTCTTCAGGGGCAACAACCTAGCACCGGCCGACATAGTGTCGATCCAGTTCACGCAGACGGGCGACCTCACCGCCATGAACCCAGCGGCAGCCGTAAGGCGCGGACAGACGGAGTTCGACGTTTCCGGCTGCGCCCTTTTCTGCAGCCAGGAGCCGAACATCGACAACTCCCCGGAAAAAATGATAAGGGTCCTCGTCACCTGCTACATGGAGGAAAATTCCTCCCCCAAGCACGTCTACATCAACGGCGGAGAAAGGCTCAGACCCGATTTCGCAAAAAAATAAAAAAAAATAAATTTTTTTTGAAAATCGATTGACAATTTTTTTGAACGAGTATATATTAATACTCGTTCCGAACGACAAGTTCTTAGGAATAAAAATTAAAAAACGCTGCCTTAGCTCAGTTGGTAGAGCACGTGATTTGTAATCTCGGGGTCGTGGGTCCAAGTCCTACAGGCAGCTTACGGGGAGTTCGCATAGCGGCAATTGCGGCGGACTGTAAATCCGCTCCCTTTCGGGTTCGGGGGTCCGAGTCCCTCACTCCCCATAAAGGTCTTGAGATGTCTTACAGAATTTCTCAAGACCTTTTTTTTATTCAAGATAGCACGTGGAGATAAGATGTTTTACGACAATGGACTAAAATTTTCATGCAACAGATGCTCGGATTGCTGCAGGCTTTCCCCGGGTGTCGTGTACTTGTCATACGATGATCTCCACAGGCTCTGCGGAAAATTCCAGCTCGACGAGAAACAGTTCATCGACATGTACTGCCGATGGATGTGGTACGTCGACAACACGGAAGTTCTTTGCCTCAAGGAAATGAAAAATTTCGACTGCGTGCTGTGGAAGAAGGAGTGCGGCTGTACGGCCTACGAGGCGCGCCCTCTGCAGTGCTCGACATATCCGTTCTGGTCATGGATGATAGAGGACAGGGAGACATGGGACTCGTGCGCCAAGGACTGTCCGGGGATAAACGCGAAGGACGGAAAAACATGGACGAAAGAGCAGATAGAGGAACAGAGCTCGCTCTATGACAGCATAGAGCCGGTCCACAAGACAGAATACGAAAGAAGCCACCGCGGTGGCTCAACGCCCGAAAACGACAACAAAGGAGAAAAAAAATGAATGTTCATTTCTGGGGTGTTCGAGGCTCGATTCCGACACCGCTGACACCTGCTCAGGTTCAGGCGAAGATTTCGGCGGCCATCCAAAGAATGACGAAAGAGGATGCGGAGGACGAGGAGAGCAAGCGAAAATTCATTTCGTCGCTGCCGAAGTGGATTTACGGAACGGTCGGCGGAAACACTCCATGCGTGGAGCTGACCGCCGAAAACGGAACGAAAATCATATTCGACGCCGGATCCGGAATAAGGGGCATGGGAAAATACGGAGTCCCGCAGAAGGATTTCCACTACAACATGTTCTTTTCACATTTCCACTGGGACCACATACAGGGATTCCCGTTTTTCGACCAGGCGTACAACCCGAACGCGTTTTTCGACATATACTCTCCGTTCGAGAACATGAGGGAATTCATGAGCGACCAGATGATTCCTCCGTACTATCCGGTCACCATGGACGCGTTGACGAAGAACATAAACTTCCACAAGATAAGCACGGACGATGTCGTCGACATAAACGGCCTCAAAATACGTTGCGCGCAGATGTCGCACCCCGGCAAGTCGTACAGCTACAGGGTGGACGAGAGAATAGACAACAAGACGAGGAGCTTCGTCTACGCGACCGACGTGGAGCTCACACCCGCGGACTTCGAGAGGAAGCCGGAAAAGTCCGGCGTGTTCGAGAACGCGGACGTGCTGGTCCTCGATTCGCAGTACACGGTAGAGGAGGCCTTCCGCAAGGAGAACTGGGGCCACTCGTCGTTCTGCTACGCCGTAGACTTCGCGGCGACCTGGAACATCGGGGAAATCTACCTTTTCCACCACGAGCCGACCTACGACGACCGCAAGCTCGACTCAATCCTCGAATCGGCGCAGTGGTACGCGGATTACGCCACGAGCGCGCAGGTGAAGGTGCACCTTGCGACGGAGGGGCTGGACATAAAGCTATGATGGACGCAAGCGACATTGTTGAGGCCGGCGCCTCGCCGGATGGAAAGGCCGGGGAGGTTTTCGGCTTCGACTACCACCTCTCCGATGACGAAGTGAAGGCCCTCGCCAAATTCTTCAGGAAGTTCC
>CAMHLH010000035.1 GCA_946185925.1 uncultured Treponema sp. | reverse complement strand
TAGAAAAAACAGATGTATAAAAACTCTAAAATGTCAAATTACTCTATTTTCTCTAAACAAATCTTAAAAATTCGGACTCCAGCCTTTGTCGACCCTAAGAAGGACACCGTTCAAATCTGGATTGTCCACAAGGAAACCTACACAGTCGGCGACCTTTTGCGGCTCGATTGTCATTCCGGCGGGCAGCGGCCAGGCCTCGTTGTACTCGGTCCGGACGAAACCGGGAAGAACAGCGTTGCATGTCACCCCGAACTTGGCGTAAAAAGCGGCCGTAGATTCCACAAGAGTCCCGAGTCCGGTTTTCGCACCGGCATAAGCCGCGTTCGTCTTGAACTCGGTTCGGCACGAAGTTCCAGTTCCTCCGAAAAGGACAATCCTGCCGAATGAATTTCTCATCATGTTCGGCAAGGCCTTGCTGACGAAAAAGCCCGGAAGAGCGTAATCGAACAAAGCAACAGTCCTCCAGTCAAAAACAGTCATCTCGTCCAGCCGCTTCTGCACGAAAGGTCCGTGACAGACACATAGAATATCGACAGATTCGGCAATTTCCGAAAGTTTTGATTCATCAAGTTCTGAAAATTCGTGTTCACAAAAATTATATGCCAATTTCTCGACACGACAATTTTTTTTTGGCAAATTCTCCGGACGATTCTTTTCATTTATGATTCCAAGCTCTTCAATCAAATTCCCGAATTTCTCGGAATCGTGGCCGCCGTGAACGTAGAGCCTGGAAAATTTCGAGGCGAACAGCCGGGACACGGCCGCTCCGATTCCTCCGCTCCCCCCGATTACAAGGGCCGTCTTGTCCTGCATTTGATTTTGCATTTACTTTTCCACCGTTTTCGATTCAATTTATCAATCAAAAATCTTATCATTTGTTTCATGAATTTGAAAAACATTGTGATTGTACTTACAAACCCGGACGAAAGCCGCAACGTCGGAGCCGTCTGCAGGGCCATGGCAAACAACGGAATAACAACGCTAAGGATTGTCGGAAAAAAATCGAAGTTCGACGAAGAGAGGGTGCGGATTCTGGCCATACACGCCGCCTACATCTGGGAGAACGCGGAATTCTTCGACTCCATAACGGAAGCCACGAGAGACTGTTCTATTGCGGCAGGAACGACCAGGAGAAGAGGCAAAAAGAGAGGCAAACTGCTGTTGCCGGAAGAATTCGCACTTGACGTGGAGAGGACGAGCGAAAACGGGAAAGTGGCCGTCGTATTCGGCAACGAAAGGACAGGTCTCACAGAAGAGGAAATCGACGAATGCACGATGGGCGTGACCATACCTTCCGACGAGGGCTTCCCATCGCTCAATCTTTCGCACGCGGTGCAGATTGTCTGCTACCAGCTCTTCAGGACGCAGAGCGGGCAGTCGAACGGGATTGTGCCGGTCTCTCTTGGGCGGCTGGAAAAGACCGTCAGCACAATCGCGGACGACCTTGAGAAAATCGGCTTCTTCAAAGTCACCGGCAGAAACGACATGGAGAAGTTCTGGAGGGACATTCTTTCGAGGGCCAGCATCAGCGAAGGCGAAGCGGCCTACATCGAACAGACGTTCAACAAAGCCGCCGGCCTTGCGGGAAAGAACCGGCTCCTCATCGACAAAGCCGACGGCATCCGACCGGAGAAGAATCCCGGCTCAATAGATTTCGATGTGCTCGGGAAGAATCAGACCGGAATCGTCTGAGTTGAACACGGCGCGCTCGATTGTGCTGTGGAGCTGCCGCACGTTGCCCGGCCAGTCGAAACCGCAAAGTTCTTCCAGTGCGGAATCGGAAAAGCACTTGAAGTAGTTGCGCTTTGAAAGATAACTTTCGCAGAGCTCTGGAATGTCGTCCTTCCTTTCGCGAAGCGGAGGCATTTCTATGACGAGATTGGCGATTCTGTAGAAAAGGTCCTCGCGGAATTCCCCGCGCCTGATTTTTTCGTTCAGGTCGGCGTTCGTGGCGAAAATCAGGCGAACATCAGTCTTTGTTATTTCGGACGAGCCTACCTTGCGGAATTCTCCGGTCTCAATGACCTTCAAAAGTTTTTTCTGCATCTGGAGGCTTGCCTCCCCTATCTCGTCAAGGAAAAGCGTACCGCCGTCCGCCCGCTCGAAATACCCAGCCCTGTCCCTTGAATCCGTGAACGCGCCTTCCACAGAGCCGAAAAGCTCGGACTCGGCGATGTGCTCCGGCAGGGCGGAAATGTTCTCGTCGAAAAAACAGCGCATCGAGCGTATCGAAAGTTCGTGGATGAGACGCGCCGCAAGCGTCTTTCCAGACCCGCTCTCCCCGAGTATTAGGACGGGAAGGTTTGATTTCGCTATTTTCGCAATCTTTCTTTTTATTTCTATGGATTTCTTTGATTTTCCAATGAAATCCATTTTCTGAGGCGTTTTTAGAAAAACCGAAGAGTCCAACAAGTCATTGACCACCCTGCCCTTCGGCATTCTTGCGTTGAAATCTAACTTTTTTAACATGATTTTTGCCAAAAAAAACAAGAATCACACCAACTCAAAATCATCAGTATCGTCTATTTTTGGAGTCTGGAAAGTTTTTGAAGATTTTCTCTGCTCTTTTTTCGGTTCATGAACGACAGAACCGATATCCTCACCTTCACTTTCGCCATTGCCGACATTCGAATCAACTGTTTCTGACCCAGCCGGCTTTCCATCTCCGCTTTGCTCGTCCAAATTCGAAGAGGCTCCATCATCAGCTTCAATCTGAGAATCTGTAGACATCGAAGACTCAGATGTTGAATCTTCTTGCGTTTCTTTGACATCCTTTGACTTTTTATTGAAAAGTCTGCACCACAACAGGGAAATAATATAATAAATGAACGGAAAAACATAGAACAATTTGAACGGATTGTGGAAAATTTCATGCCAAATTTCGTTTCCGCGCTCAAATGTCTTCTCGCTCACGCGCTTTATGCGCTTTGAAAAGATTCCGAGGCAATCATTGTAGAAAAGGAAGACACTGGAAGAAAAACGCTCCTTCCTTTGAAAGGCCCAAAGATTCTTTTCTTTTATGCCCTCGCTGACGACGACAAGGGACGGTGACGCTTTGTGGATGGCAGTCACGACATCCGCTTCGCTCTCCTTCGGAAAATAGCCGACATAGCGGCCGACAATTCGGGCGTTCGGGAAAGTCTCGTGCACATTGCTCTCCGCCTTCTGCAATGTGCGCTTTCTTCCGCCGAGCAAAAAAAGCGTCCTGTAGTGCTGGTCGATAAGCGAAAGAAACTGAATCGTTATGTCGAACGGATTGTAGCGAATCGGCAAATCCGCCATTTTCAAGAATTTCACACCGCTCAATATGCTTTTCGAAATCGGAAGAATCAAATCGGCGCCCTCAATGCATTTGCAGAAATCCTTCTTTTTGTTCATCGCTTTTATAAAATCCCAAATCGAAAGGAAAACGACCTGCTTAAAGCCCGGTTTCTCGAGAATCCGCATGAATTCGGATTCCAGTTCCTCAGGCCGGCAGACATCGACAGGCACACCAAGCAATTCAATTCGTTTCATTTTAAATTCCTTTTCTCTGATTTACATTCTTCAGTTTTCTTCTATCAAATTCTGAAGGACTGACAGGCCGTAAAGCGCGGCCGTTTCGCATCTCAAAATGTTCGTCCTGAAGTGGACAGGAACGAAGCCCGCGCCCCTGAGTTTTTCGATTTCGGATGGGCTTATCCCCCCCTCGGAACCGACAACCAGCGCGGATTTTTCAATTTCTTTGACACTTGAATTTTCGGCAAAAGCGGACCTCATCGAAACAGTGAAATCGCTTCTTTCATAGAGGACGCAGCCGAATTTTGCGGAATCGACATCCTTCCACATCCGGCACATCTCGTCCACGGAGACCACATTTTCCACGACTGTGTCCACCGCAGAACCGCACTGCTGCCTAGCCTCTTTTATGATTCTTCCGAAACGCTCGCCCTTGAAGTTCATCTTCTCCGCGCCCTTCTGCGAAAATTCCGAAGCGACAGGAACAATCCGCGAGACTCCGCACTCAGTCGCCTGACGGACAATCTGCTCGAATTTTGCAGGCTTGGGGACGAACATGAAAAGCCAGATTTCCTTGAGGGACTCGGCAGGCAGGTTCTCCTCGTTGGCGAAATCGGCGCCGAGCGAAATGGAATCGCAGACCTGCAGCACGATTCTCTTTTCCGCATCGTCGATTTTGGAGACGGTGGTGTTCCGCAAAGAGCCGTCGGGAAGCCGCACAGAAAACATATCCCCAACTGAAAGGCGCAGAACAAGCCGTAAATAGCGAAAATCCTTGCCGACAACGACAAGGATTCCGTTTTCTGGATTCTTATTCGAAACAAACTGGCGCATTATTTCGCGTCGATGTACTTGGAAGATTTTTCGTCTTTCTTCTCTTCAAGCTGTGCGGCATCTTGAAGCTGCTTGAGCGTCTTCGCGTTCTTCACGAGGGTGTCGAAATTCTCCTTTTCAAGAATCTTTATGGCCTCGTTGAGCTGGATGTCATAGTCCAAATCGTAGAGCATGGCTCCGCTGGTCTTAGTAACTTCGTTCCTGACGAGTTTTCGGAGGGAAGCCAAATCGATTTTGTCGTAGGTTTTCTTGAGGACTTTAGCGTATGAAGCGATGTCCTTCTCGCTCATGTTCTTGTGTGACGAGACATATTTCTCAATCTCGTTCTTCTTGTAGAGTTCCGTGTACTGCTTCTCGGCATCCTCCTCGATTTTCGGGAAGAGAATTTCCCTGTCCGGCGGGATTCCGATTTTGTCGATGCAGACATCGCTCGGAGTGTAGTAGCGCGCCATCGTCACCTTGATTCCGTCCGTGGCGGAAAGCGGAATGACCTGCTGGACAGAGCCTTTTCCGTATGAACGCTGGCCGACGAGGTACGCCAGGTGATTGTCCTTGAGCGCGCCCGAAAGAATCTCGGAAGCGGAAGCGGAGCCTTTGTTGATGAGGACGATTATCGGGATTCCCTTCGCTTTTTCGAAAGTCTTTCCCTTTGTCGCAGAGTAGACGGAATTTTCGAATTTGACGCGGCTTTTTGTGGAGACAATCGGGCCGTCGTCAATGAATTTGTTCGCCACATCCACGACGCTCGAAATCAAGCCGCCCGGATTGTTCCTCAAGTCGATTATGATGCCGCTGGTCTTGGAATAGTCGAACGAATCCAACGCGTCCTGAACGCGCTCGGCTGTGAGCGGCGTGAACTGTATGAGCTTCATGTAGCCAATCTGCTTCTTTCCGGAAGGAATCGTGCCGAACTTCACGGTCGGAACCTCTATCAAGGCCCTGGTCAGAACCTTGGTGAAGTCGATGTTTCCGCGCCTGAATCCGACTTCAACATCCTCGCCGACCTTTCCGCGGAGTTTGCTCAACACATCGTCCATCGAAATCGTGGAAGTGTCCACACCATCGACCGTCACAATCAAGTCGCCGGCCTGGATTCCAGCCTTGAACCCTGGAGTGTCCTCAATCGGCGAGACGACCTCGACGAATGCGGGCTTGTCCGGCGTGGACTCGTACGGCTTCGAGATTGAAAGTCCAACGCCGCCAAAAGAGCCTTCGGTCGTGTCCGTTATGCCGCGGAAGGCGTCCGCGTCAAGATACGTCGTGTAGGGGTCGCCGGCGGCCTCGAGCATTCCCTTGAGCGCGCCGTGGTAGAGAGCCTCCATGTCAGGCTCGTCGACATAATATTCTTGGAGAAGGTCAAGTATTCCGTAAATGCTCTGGACGTATTTGCTTACTTGACTCTTCTGTTGATTCGCTGTTTTCGACTGGGACTGGGCGAAACACTGCGACGCGAAAATCGACAGGACCACGAATCCCAAAACCGAAGAAATGTATTTTGCAAGTTTTTTCATAGATTTCATTTTATGTCGCACACTAGAATTTTTCAATTTATGGAAATGTGATATAATCGAAAAATCATGCAAATTATACCTGTAGCAAGCGGAAAGGGAGGCGTTGGAAAAAGCCTCCTCTCTGCGAATTTAGCAATCGCGCTCGGAAAAGCCGGAAAAAAGGTCGTTTTGGCTGATTTGGATTTGGGAGCGTCAAATTTACACTTGGTCATCGGACAGATTTCTCCGAAAGCCGGAATCGGAACTTTTTTGACAGGCGAAACGAAATTCGAGGACATAATCGAAGATACCGACTACACGAACGTGCGCTTCATAGCCGGAGATTCAGAAATTCCTGGGCTTTCTTCCCTCAAATTCGCACAGAAGAATTCGCTCATAAAGAAATTCCAGAGCATCGACGCGGACTATCTGATTCTTGATTTGGGAGCGGGAACACACCTGACGATTCTGGACATGTTCCTCCTCTCGCCGCAGGGAATCATCGTAACGGCTCCGACCGTAACGGCGACGCTCAACGGCTACCTCTTTCTGAAGAACGCAGTTTTCAGGCTGATGGCCGCCACGTTCAAGAAAGGGACGAAGGCGAGCGAATACCTCACAAAGCTCCGAAACGACTCGGCATCGCTCCAGAGGCTCTACATCCCGAAACTCATCGAGACAATCGCCGGAATCGACCCGGAGAACGCGGAGAAATTCAGGAACAGAATCAAGAAATTCCACCCCCGCCTCATCATGAACATGATTGACGAGCCGAAGGACGCGGACAAGGCGCAGAAAATCCGCCGCTCATGCCAGCAATATCTCGGACTCGAAGTGGAATCGCTCGGAGTGATGTACCGCGACAGCATGCAGGACAGGGCGTTGGCTTCAAGGCTACCGGTCTCTGTCTACAAGCCGAACGCCGTACTCTCGCAGGCAATCCAGAGAATCGCCGACAAAATCCTCCAAAGCGAGACTGTCGCCTTCGACGCGGATGCGGCCGACGATTCATTCGAACTTGCGACGGAAGAGGCGAACGACGATTTCTCTTCAAAGATGTCATACGTCGAAGACCTGATTGGAACAGGCGCGCTCTCCGTTTCCGAACTCGCGGAGATGATAAAGCAGCAGCAGTACGAGCTGAACAGTCTCAAAAAAGAAAACTTCATGCTCAAATCACGACTGGTCAAAGCGGCATCGATGGGGTTCAAACTATGAATCTGCCGCTCTACATAAACTATCCGTCGTGGATTCACCCAGAAATTTTCCCGAACATACCGGTACTGGGGTTGATTCGCTGGTACGGCCTCATGTACATATTCGCGTTCGGAACGGCGTTCTTCATTTTGAAAAAGCTCTTGAAGGAAGGCGCGCTCGACTCGAAAGACTCAGAGGGAAAACTCGTGGCTACAACCGAGGACGAGATTTTCTCGTTCATCGCGACAGGAATCATCTTTCTTTTGATTGGAGCGAGGGTCTTCTCCACACTCGTCTACGACACGTCTGGCGACTACTGGCACAAGCCGTGGCTGATTTTCTGGCCTTTCAAGAACGGAAGATTCACAGGACTCGCAGGAATGAGCTACCACGGAGGATTCATCGGCGGCCTGCTCGGAATGATTTTCTGGTGCTGGCGGCACAAGAAGCCCACGATGAAGTGGATAGACGCCATGTGCACCGCGATTCCTCTCGGATACACGTTCGGAAGAATCGGAAATTTCATGAACGGCGAGCTTTACGGACGCATAACGACGATGCCGTGGGGAATGGTGTTCCCGACAGTTCCGATTTCGGAGCGTTTCTCGTCGAAAGTAGAATGGGTGGCTGCCTTCATGGACAAAATCGGGATGCAGGCGGTCGAAGGGCAGCTCGCGAACCTTCCGAGGCACCCAAGCCAGCTATACGAGGCTCTGTTCGAGGGGCTCGTCCTTTTCTCGATAATCTGGATTCTGCACAAGAGAAAGCCGTTCGACGGATTCACGGGCGGACTATACGCGCTCGGATACGGGCTTTTCAGGTTCGTAATCGAATATTTCAGGGAACCGGACGCGGACATCGGCTACAGATTCAGCGTCGACGGAGCGCAGATTTACGAGAACACTTCGCTCTTGAACATCTCGACAGGCCAGATTCTCTGCTCGCTCATGATTCTCGGCGGAATCGGAATCCTCATAACGTGCTGGATTCTCGACAAAAGAAAGAAGAGGAAAGCAGAACAAGGCGACTGATTTTTTTTTCAATAAATCTGTTCGGAAACTTCAGTTTTTGAACAGGTCGGTCTGAAACGCGGGAAACGGAAGGTACGAAGGGAAAGAAAATTCCCCACCTTCCGTTTTTTTTTCCTCTTTTGTTATAGCTCAAAGTCGCCGTCGGTGCAGTGCACAGTAATCTTGTTGCCCCACTGCCCGCGCATACGCTCTTCCTGAATCATATTGAACCGCGAAAACGTTCCGTCGAATGTAACGTTTTTGAGCGAGTCGTTGCCAACAAAAGCACTGCACTTGATTTTCGTAATGCTTTTGGGAATGTAAACCGTTTTGAGCTTGCGGCAGGCCCAGAATGCAGACTTTCCGATTGTGCTGACACCGTCGGCGATATAAACGGTTTCGAGGGCACCGTTGAAGTACATGTTCTTGTCTTTCACATCGACTTGGAACACGGCGTATTTTTTTGCCTGGTTGCTTGCGATTCTCAGCTTGTTGTCCTCGGCTGCCTTTATGAGCTGCACGATGTCCGCGCCGTCTTTGACGCTCTTCAAAAACTCGCGGACATTTTTCTGCCACGAATTGCTTTTTGAAGAAAGACGAATCTCAAGACCATAATCAAGAGCCTTCACCGCAAGAACGACTGCGCTTTTGTCCTGCCAAACCTCCGCGTCCACGCCGCTTTCCTCCAGAATGACCGAAAGCAGAGAGTCCGAGCCTGTAAATCCCACCTTGTCGATTTTGGCGGTCTTGGCACGGTTCTTCTTTACTTCCTCCCACACAGCGTCCCGAACGTCTTGTGCCGTTACCCTGTAGTCCAAAGTCTCCGCCGTGATTTTGCCGCATTTTTCAAACTCGACCTCAGTGCAGTTCTGGAGCGAAAAGTTGTCGAGCGATTTTATGAACGCGGGGATTGTCACCTTTCCGCAGACGGTTGCAAGGAGGCGGCTCGTCTTTTTGCTGAAAAGAAGCCCGTTCTCGCAAGGGTACTCGCTCGATTTTGAAACGATTTGCTTCAGCGACTTGCAGAACGCAAAACAGCACTTCCCGATTTTCTTCACGTTTTCGGGGATTTCGAGCTTTTCAAGGCTAGTGCAATAGCTGAACGCTTCGTCCGCGATTTCCGTCACGCTTTCGGGGATTTCGAGCTTTTCAAGGCTGGTGCAATAGCTGAACGCCTCGTCCGCGATTTCCGTCACGCCGTCGGGAATCGCGAACTCCACAAAGTCAAAATGGCACTTTGTGAGAACGCCGTCTTTCACATCGTACGGCTCAAGCGTGACTTCTCCGTCAGAGCATTTCACCACCTTGAGCTTTGTGCCTGAACGCCAGAACTTGTCGGTGATTTTCACGGCTTTCCATTCTGCCATCGTTCCTCCGAACTCAAGCGAAGAAAGCTCCTTTTGTCCGCGAAAGCCTGCGTAAATGCGCTTCACGCTTTTTGGCAAAACCACGCTCTTAACAGACTTGCAGGAAGAAAAAAGTTCTTCCCAATAGCTTTTTCCAACCGTATGAATCCCGTCAGGGATAAGGGCAACCTCAATGTTCGAGGCTCTACAAATTTTCAAAACTCCGTTTGAAATCTCCATCTTTTCCATCTTTGCTTTCTCCTGTTATATATTTGTCATTCCGAACTTGTTTCGGAATCTATGTATGATAACCGCAGATGCTGAAACGAGTTCTGCATGACAGCATTTCGTCTTCCAATTCCACGTCGCCGTCAGCGCATTTGACGCACTTTGTGTTTTTAAGAAAACTCCATATTTCTTTTTTCACGGCTTTCCACTGCTCAACAGTTCCTCTGAACTCCACATATTCAAGCGAGGAGCAGTCAGCGAATGCACTCTCTCTGATTGTCGTAACGCTCGAAGGAATCACCACAGATTTTAGCGATTTGCAGTTATAAAACGCTCTCCAGTCGATTTCATCTACGCCTTCAGGGATTACCACTGACTCAAGCGATTTGCATTCTGCGAACGCAAATGAGTCGATTTTCTTCACGCCATCTTCGATTACAACGCTCTTCACGCTCCTGTCGAGGCACTTTATAGCACCCCTTCCTTCCACCAAAACCGCGCCCTTTTTCCATTCTCCGTCAGAACACTTCACGCTCGTTGCAGGAATAAAGTAGAGCAGATTGACTTTGTCTTTCACTTCTTCCCACTGAGCAAGAGTGCCACCGAACTCCACATTTGCAAGCGAGGTGCAGTTTGAGAATGCATCTTTGCCGATTGATGTAACGGTTTGGGGAATAACCACAGTTTCAAGTGAGGAACATTCAGAAAATGCTCTCTTTCGGATTTCTGTCACACCGTCGCCAATTACAACCAACTTTAGAGAGCCATAAGCCCAAAATGCCTCTTCGCCGATTTTCGTTATGCCAAGGGAAGACGGAATAAAAAGATAGAGAGGAGATATTTCCGTATACTTTTTTGTCACGTTTCCCGCTTTTGTAACTCTCAGATACGTTTGGCTTGCGTCCTCAAAAGCATTGTCATCTGCGTATTTTTTGAGTGAAAACACGTCCACTCCTTTTGCGGCAAAATCGAGCAAAAAGGGAAGCGTCTTCATCCAGTCAGCCACTTTTGACTCAGAAAGCAAAATCTCTATGCCACCGTGAAGAGCCTTTATGCGAAGATGGATATTCTTCTTTTTTTCATCGCGAAAGACTTGGGTTTGTGCTTTGTGTTCGCTCAAAATCGAATCAAGAACTGCACTTGATGAAACGCTTTGCATCTTCTCGATTTTCTCTTTCTTTGATTTTGCCTTCCAAATCGCTAGCGTGAGGATTGCTTTTCTTCTTTTGCCTGTCGCGTCATAAAGTTTTTTTGTCTTTTTATCAAACGGGAAGAGCGGAGAAGCCGACTCAATTTTTTCGACATACTCACACTCCTCAAACACATTCTCTCCGATTTTCGTGAGCGTGGACGGAAGCGAAATAGATTTTAGAGCCTTGCAGCAATAAAATGCATTGTCAAAGATTTTAATCACGCCCTCAGGGATAACTACTTCCGTAAGGGACTTGCAATACTCGAACGCATTGTAGCCGATGCCCTTGACGCTTTCTGGGATTACCACCGACTTGAGCGAAGTGCAGCCTGAGAACGCATAACTTTCGATTACCATAACGTCTGAACCAATAACAATATTCTTTATATTCTTGTCAAAGCAATACAAAGCACCGTTTTCCACCAAGATATCGCCCTTTTGCCATTCGCCGTCAGAACACTTCACGCTATTTGGAGTGACCCACTTAAAAACGCCCTTGCCTTCCACCGCTTCCCATTGTGCCACCGTTCCTGCGAACTTGATTTCAGAAAGTGCTTTGCAATTATATAATGCCCATGTTCCGATTTTAGTCAGTGTTGCAGGAAGCAGCAAAGATTCTAGCGCTATGCAATGTCGAAACGCTGCAAATCCGATTTGCTTCACGCCGTTTGCGATTACAGCAGACTTAAGCGATGTGCAAGCACCGAACGCATTATCTCCGATTTCCGTAACGCCTTCGGGAATAACCACGCTCACCGCGTCTTTTTTGCATTTCGTTACAACGCCGTCTTCGATTGTCAAAACATCTTCTTCGTTAGCCATGTTAACAAACCCTCTTCTTTTATATTTGTCATTCCGAACTTGCTTCGGAATCTATGCTTCGGCTACGCTCTGCAGCCGATTTTCCTTAATACTCCTCTATCGCAGCGTCGCCGTCCGCGCAGTGAACCACTTTTGCTATCATATCTTCGTTTCCCCAAAAATACTTACTCACAGCTTTCCATTGTTCCATCGTTCCTTTGAATGTGATGTCACAAAGCGACGAGCAGTGATTGAACACTTTGTTAGTGATTCCAGTCAGGCTTGCAGGAAACACAACGGACTTGAGGGCTGTGCAATCTTCGAACGCCGCTGCGTTGATAATCTTCACACCCTCAGGAATCACAACCGACTCTAGGGCTGTACAATGAATGAACGCTTCGAGGTCGATAATCGACAGGCTTGAAGGAAGTTCAATCGACTTGAGGGCTGTACAATTAGCGAACGCATACTGTTCGATTTTCGTCAGGCTTGAAGGAAACACAATAGACTTGATGCCCGTACACTCACAGAACGCACCGTGCTCTATAATCGTTATGCCGTCTGGAATGACAAGCTCATCTGTCTCGTCAGTGCATTTGCAGCGTTCTACGCCGTTGTTGTATATTCCAAGCGTGTACGTGTCTGTTTTTATTACCTCAATCTTTGGCACGATGGACACTTCACCGTCGGAGCATTTCACGAATTGGGCCGGCACTTCGCAGTTCCATTTTCTGCCCTTTTCGATTTTCTCCCACTCAGCGACAGTCCCCGTGTATGTGATTTCAGAAAGGGTCTTGCAGTCTTCAAACGCCTCCTCTTCGATTTTTCCCACGCCTTTTTCAATTTCCAGCGTCTTCAGTTCAAGACAGCCAGAGAATGCGCCACATTCGATATTTTGAACGCTGCCCGGAATCGTCAGGCTTTCAAGCGAATGGCAACTTGAAAACGCTCCTTCTCCGATTATTTCCACACCGTTCGAAATCGTCACGTCTTTTATCGAATTGTATTTACCAATCGAATTGCCAGAGAACGCCCTGTCCCCGATTTTCTTCACGCTTGGAGGAATCACCACTTTCGTGAGCGAATTGCAGTCGTAGAAAGCACCATTCCCAATTTCCTCTAGCCCATCGGGAAACACCACATTTTCAAGCGAGGAGCACCAATCGAAGGCGTCTCTTTCGATTTTTTTCACGCTCTCAGGAATCACAAGAAATTTAAGCGAATCGCATTCATAAAACGCCTTCTCTTCGATTTGCGTCACGCCCTCAGGAATGAAGAGATAGACGGGATTTGTCTTTTTCTTCCACTTTGCGCTGCCGTCTTTTGAAAGCGTCACATACTTTTTGGCAGAATCCTCAAGAGCGTTTTCGTCTGCGAACTTTTTGAGCGCAATCGAATCCGCTCCTGTTGCAGCAAGGTCGAGTAAGGCGGGAAGGTTTTGCATCCATTTTGACACCTTGGAATCAGCGAGCAAAATCTCAATGCCGCCGTCCTCGGTCTTTATCCGCAAAAATGCGTTCTTGTCGTCGCGAATGACCTCCGCGTTCGTCTTATGCTCGCTCATAATCGACTCAAGCACCGCACTCGCAGACACGTTCTGAACCTGTGCGATTTTCTCTTTCTTCGCTTTTTCTTTTCCAGCCATCAGCGAAAGAATCGCTTTTTTCGTCTTTCCCGTAGCGTCGTAGAGTTTGCCTGTTTTCTCGCTGAACGGGAAGAGCGGGGATTTTGACACGATTTTTTGCACATTAACACAGCCATCAAAGGCAAATTTTCCGATTTTTGTGACAGTCGCAGGGATTTCAATAGAAGTAAGCGATGTGCAATCAGCGAACACTTCTTCAGCGATTTCCGTCACGCCGTCCTCTATAACAACGCTCGTCGCGCTCTTTTCGACAAACGAATACACAACGCTGTCTCTCACCAACACGGTGGGCTTTTTCCATTCGCCGTCAGAGCATTTCACGACCTTTGCTGGAACATATTGCAAAAGGTTTTCCAGCCCATCCACATTCTCCCATTGCGAAATCGTTCCGCCAAACGTAATTT
>CAMHLH010000034.1 GCA_946185925.1 uncultured Treponema sp. | reverse complement strand
ACGATTAACTTATTAGACGCTTTATTTTTCTTACGTGTCTTATAACCAAGAGCAGGTTTACCCCAAGGTGTTTTAGGGTGTCCGCCAGGACCTGTCTTACCTTCACCACCACCGTGCGGGTGATCGCAAGGGTTCATTGTTACACCACGTACCGTAGGTCTGATGCCCATGTATCTTTTTCTACCTGCTTTACCAATCTTCAAGTTTTTAAACTCGGAATTACCTAAAGCACCGATAGTTGCCATACATTCTTTTCTTACCATTCTCATTTCGCCTGAAGGTAATTTAATTGTTACGTAGTTACCTTCTTTTGCCATAACTTGAGCAGAATTACCCGCAGAACGTACCATTTTACCGCCTCTGCCTGCCTCTAACTCGATGTTGTGAACGATTGTACCTGTATTGGTCACTTTGATTTTGAATTCATCTTTTCCAAAATCCATCACATGTCGAAGATTAATCAACAACTTTTTTTCCCGGCCGAGCCTTAAAATCCACTTCGCGCAGTTGTTTCCACAGGTCGAGGCATTGAATATTTTTGAATTGTCGAAGGCCATGAGGAAAAGGGTTTTTACACCACCGGACAGTTCTGTTGGAGTAATCGCTCCCAAAAAGGGGCTTTCAATGACATGGGCGGAAACTACTTCTGATTTGTCTATGTCTTTTATGATTTCTTTTCCAAATTCTGATGTAATCCACTTGTCCTGAAAAACATTGTCAAAATACAGGTCTGTGTTGTAGATGTAATTTTCGTTGTCGAACATATCACCAAAAGTAACACTCAGCATTTTTTCTCCTTGCCCACTTTTTTGATTTTCTGCTTCTTATCCCTGGTTCTAGTTGCCGAAACTCTCCACTTCCCTTTTCGGCTTTGTGAACTGCGGGTCCCTGCCCCTCAGATAAGTCGGAGCCTTGTAGTCGATGTTCCAGTGCGGAGTGTAGAACCAGTTCTCGTTCGCGCTCGGATAGACGAAGACCACTTTGAGCGGGTTGTAGTCCTTGTCCACGGAATTCTCGATTTTTGAAGAGTCGTACTCGAAGACAGTGGAATCCCAATCCGTTTTCAGATTCTCAGGCAGGGGGAAATCCTGGACGTGCTTCTTCGGAGTGTAGACCGATATGCGGTAGCGCTCGCCCTTCGACGTGTTCAAATACAAGTGGCAGGCCATTCCGCCCTCCAAAAAGAACGAGCGTTGATACCACTGAAGCTCCTTCGGCCTGTCCATGTAGGCGTAGACGGCGCGGGCGGCCGTGTAGGTGACGTCGTTCCCGTCCATGTCCTCGATTTTCACCCAGCAGCGGACGAGGTTTATGTTGTCGCTGTTCTGCGGCCTGTAGATTATCAGCTCGTTGGCGAAAGAGGAGAAAAGAGTCGAAAGCAGCAAAAGCGGAATAAGGAAAATCTTTTTCATGTTGAATCAGTCCACTTTCTTCATGAAGAGCTTGGCGGGTCTGTGGCCGGCTCCGCTCGTGTATTCGTCGGTCTCGACCACGAGTTTCTCCACCTTGCGCCTGAAATTCGCAGGGAGCAACGTCTCCCCAAGAATCGTCTCCTGAACTTTCTGCAGGCTCGTCAGCGTGAATCTCTCCGGCAAAAAGTCGAAGAGCACGTCGAAATCACCAGCCACGCTCCGCAGAATCGAAAAAGCCGTGGCGATTATGAGCGCGTGGTCGAACGCGAAATCCCCGCCGTCCACAACCTTGAACTCGTCGCGCCCGAAATGGCAGCCGGTCTTCTCGAAAAGCGCGCAGAGAGTCGTGTCTCCGCTAGTCATCGAAAGCCGGTAGAGCTTCTTCGTTTTTCCTTCAGAATCCTCCACCGCGGTCAAATTTCCCTTGAACCACCTGGCCTCGGCGGCATCGTCGCCACCCTTCGCGTTCACGCCCTCCTCGCTCACGACGGACACAAACGCGTTCGAGATTATCCAGCCGCGGGGGTCGCGCCCCTTGGAACTGAAGGTTCCGATTGGAAAAAGGCTTCGAGGCTTGACATTCGTCTCGGAAAAGACCTCGCGCTCGGCACATTTTTCCACGGACTCGTCGTTTTCAGTCAAGAATCCGCCCGGCAAAGCCCACTTCCCCTTGAACGGATGCCCGCCCCTCTTCACCAGCAAGAGCGATATCGATTTCTTCTCGTCCTTCCTGTACGAGTCGACCTCCTCGCCAAGAACGCCGAAAACCGCGATGTCCACGGTCACGCTCGGCCGCTCGAACGATTTGTAGTCGTATTCCTTGAGAAACTCTTCTTCTGTTGAAAATTCTTCGACCATCTCTCTTCACCCCCAAATTTTGTTCAAATTGAAGAAAAATTTCTTCATTTTTTCGTGGTCCTTGACGCCAATCTCCTTTTCAAGAGAGCTTGAAACGTCCAAAAGCTCAGGCGAATATTCCCCGACGATTTCAGAAACATTGTCCGGGGAGATTCCGCCCGCAAGCCACAGCCTGTATGATTTTTTCACCGCCCTCACAAGATTCGAGTCGATTGTCTTTCCGGTTCCGCCGACTCCTGTGGCAGACTGCGCGTCAATCAGGATTCTAGGCTCGCCCAGGCGGTTCAAGGCGGCAAGTTTTTCCAAGTCGCTCTCGGAAGCCACGTTCACGGCGCAGTAGTGCGGAATATGCGAGAGTTTCTTTTCCGAAACGAACTTGACGGCGGAATCGAACGTGTGCACCTGAACAAAATCCAGCACTCCGTTTTCGCAAAGTTCCAGCGCGTTTTTTCCCTCGGCAGAGTCCAAGTCCACAACCACGCCCACGAATTTCACACGGCATGAAAGTTTTTTCTCGTCGAGAGCCTTCCTGATTTCCGCAATCCGCTCTTTTTCCACATTGCGCCCTGACTTTTTCCACATGATGAAGCCCAGGAAATCCGCTCCGAGTTCGCAGGCGAGAGAAGCGTCGTCGACATTCGTGATTCCGCAGATTTTCACGAACGGCTTTCCGGTTCTCTCAGAAGAAAGCGCGCGGGCAGAGTATTCAAGCCAGGCCTTTCCGTTCGCGTCCAGATTGGCGGACTCGAAAGCCTTCGTGTATTCGACTGCCTTGTTTGGATTTTTCGCGGCCGCCTCCCCCATCAAAAACGCGCAGAAGCCCATCGAAGAAGCGAAAGCCGCGGATTCTGGAGAGAGGATTCCGCTCTCGAAGACGACCCTGGCGTTCCCGTCGATGTTCCGAATTTTTCCGAGCATGGAAGAAGGAATGAGCATGTCTATCGAAAAGTCGCGCAAGTCACGGGAATTCACTCCGCAGACAATCGACTTCGAATCGACCTTTGAAAGCACATACGAAAGCTTCTCCAAGTCCTCGTCCTTCCTCACTTCAATCAAAGCCGAGATTCCGAGTTCCTCGCACTTCTTCGCCATTGAAAGCATCGTCTCCCTGTCGAGGATTCTCGCAATCAGAAGAACGGCGTCGGCACCGGCACGGAAAGCCACGTCCACTTCATCCGCGCTCAAGAGAAAATCCTTGCGGAGCACTGCGGGAGCCGTTTTCCCAGTCTCGCGCTCGAAAGAGTCCATGCAGCCGCACACTTCCATCAAGTCGCCGAGAGTCCCCTTGAAGTAGTTCGTCTCCGTGAGGCATGAAATCGCCTTCGCGCCAGCCCTCGCGTAGGAAAGAGCCGTCTCCCCCGCGTTCAGTCCTGGAGCGATGTCGCCCTTGCTCGGAGAAGCGCGCTTCACTTCGAGTATCGCCCCCTTCTCCGCGATGAACGGGTGGATTTTCCGAGTCCGTTTTTTTGGAACATCAAAACCGAATTCAAGACCGGATTTTTCGATGTCCATTTTTCTTTTCTCAATTATTTCGCTCAAGATGTCTTTCATATTCTTTTCCTTTTTAAGCAGTTTTCCCGGTTAATTTATTTAAATTAATTTATTTATTAGAATAATCGAACCGATTTCTTATTTTCGCTTGAAGTATAGTACCGAAAAATCGCTTATGATTGAATCAGTTATAATGAAATCGGACATATCAAGAGAGGGATTTTATGAACAGGAAAATAGCAACATCAATATTCGCCATATCACTTTTGGCATCTTCACTTTTCGCGGCGCAGGGAATGTCCGCCTGGTCGGGACCGGGAGAAGTTTCAAATCCAGATTACGTTCCGCGAATTCCAAAAGCGCAGCGCGAGAAACAGTCAGAGCCAAAGAAAGCGGAGACCGTGACCGCGCCTACAAAGAAGGAGGAACCGAAAAAAGAGGTGAAGGTGGAGCCGGTCAAAAAGGAAGAGCCGAAAAAAGAGGTGAAGAAGGAAGAGCCGAAAGTCGAACAGAAGAACGACGAATACTCGCGCTCAGTCGGAAAGCTGAACATCTCAAAGGACGACTTCGAAGCCGACAAGAAAGAAATCATGAGGATAATCTCGGAACTTTCCACAATAATGAAGGACAAGAACTACAGGTCATGGCTTAATTACATCGACAGCGAATCGAAGGACTATTGGTCGAAGTCCTCCACGCTCAAGAAAGCCCAGGCGAGAATGCCGGTCAAAGGACTGGCGCTGAAGACCCTCGAAGACTACTTCAAGTACGTGTTCGTTCCCGCCCGCCAAAAAAGCGAGATAACCGAAATCCGCTACGAGTCGACGACATACGTCAAGGCAGTCGAGGTCCAGGAAGAGCAGGATTTGGTCTACTACTACTTCAAGAAAATCGATGGAAAATGGCTCGTCCACATTCCGCCGCTTTGATTGATATTCCAGCGTAAAAAAAAGTGGTGTTTCACTGACAGCAAAAGGCATTTTTGAAGCACCACTTTTTTTTGCTCACAAAATCAATCAGTTCTCTTCAAGGCTCTTGGAAACTTCCTGAATCTCCTTGAGTTTCGCCAATGTCTTTCCGCTGTCCAAGGCCTCGGTCGCCATCGCAAAACCTTCCTTCAAGTTGCGCACTTTTCCTCCGAGATACAAGACCGCGGCTGTGTTCAAGCCGACTGCGTAGCGGATTGTCTTCCGCCCCTTCCCTTGAAGGACTTCCATCGCGAGAGCCGCGTTGTCCGCGCCACTTCCGCCCAAAAGCTCGTCCTCATCGGCGTCTGTTATGCCGAAATCAGCAGGATTTATGACGTACTGCGCTTCCCGTCCGCGCTCGTCAATCTGGTAGACGTGGGTCAGGGCGCACGGTGAAATCTCGTCGTAGCCGTCGTCGGAAGAGACGACCATAACGCGCTTGGCGCCGAGGGCTTTCGCCGCATGGGCGTAGTCGCAGAGCAGAGACTTCGAATACACGCCGAGAACCTCGTAGTCCGCGCTGGCAGGATTCAAGAGCGGGCCGAGGATGTTGAAAATCGTCTTTATTCCAAGAGCCTTCCTGACTGGAGCCGCGAAGCGCATGGCTGAATGATAGACTGGAGCCATCAAAAAGCCGAAACCGGTCTTCTTCAAAAGCTCGGCAGTTTTTTCAGGAGCCGCCATGATGTTGATTCCAAGGCTCTCAAAGAAATCTGCCGCGCCAGATTTTGAGGAAACCGCCCTGTTTCCGTGCTTCGCCATGATTTGTCCACAGCTCGCAGCGCAGATTGCCGAAAGGGAAGAGATGTTGAACGAGCCTTTTCCGTCGCCGCCTGTTCCAACAATCTCTCCAAGCCCGGCTTCCTCGATTGGGAGAGTCTTCTTCTTGGCGAGAAGGGCCTTTGCGCATCCTGTCATCTCGGACACGGCGATTCCCTTGGCGGACATAGCCACGAGAACGGCCGCCATCACGCGCTCGTCCATGGAACCGTCCGTCACGTTCTCCATGAATTTGTACGCCTCCTCCTCGGTGAAGTCCTCACGGCTTATGAGCTTGTTCAGGAAAGTGGCGTAAGGGAGATTGTCCCTGCGGTAGTTCAGGAAAGCCCTGAAAATGTCGTCTCCGCGCTCGGACGCTATGGACTCGGGATGGAACTGCACGCCCTCCACCACCATCGTCTTGTGCCTTATGCCCATTATGTCGCCGTCGCGCGCCCTCGCCGTCACCTCGAATTCGTCGCTCAAAGTCGACTCGTCGATGACAAGCGAGTGGTATCTCGTGAACGTCCCAGTCTTCCCAGTTATCCTGAAGACACCCCGGCCGTCAGTCTTCATGCCTTCCACGATTCCGTGCCTGATGTACTTCGCGCCGACGATTTTCGCCCCGAAAGCCGCTCCAATCGCCTGATGCCCAAGACAGACCCCCAGAATCGGAATCTTGCCGGCGAAATAGCGGATTGCCTCTACGGAGATTCCCGCGCTTTCCGGGTTTCCAGGCCCCGGCCCCACGACGATGTGGCTAGGCTTCGCGGCCTCGATGTCGGCTACAGAGCATTCCTCGGAGCGGAACACCTCCACCTTGTCTCCAGAGACCCTCTCAAGGGTCTGCACTATGTTGAACGAAAAACTGTCCTTGTTGTCGATGAAAGCTATCATGTTGAACTCCCCTTTCCTCTCTTTCCACTATTTGTTTCCGCCGTCAAGGACAGCCCTCAACGCGCCCATCTTCTCGCAAGTCTCCGTCCACTCCCTGTCCGGGTCGGAATCGTAGACTATGCCGCCGCCAGCCTGCAGCGTCCAGACAGAATCCTGCTTGAGCGCGCACCGTATCGCGATGCAGAAGTCGAGGTCGCCGTTCGACTGGATGTACCCCACAGCCCCGGCATAGAACCGCCTCTTGGTCTTCTCGATTTGGCTCAGAATCTGAATCGCGTTTATCTTTGGCGCGCCGGACACGGTGCCGGCCGGGAAAGCCGAGCGCAGCACCTGAATCGGCTTGAACTCCTTCTTCACCCTGCCCTGCACGTCCGAGACAATGTGCATGACGTGGGAGAAATACTCCACGTCCATGAACCTCGCCACCTCCACGCTTCCGTTCTCGCAGACGCGCCCCAGGTCGTTCCTCGCGAGATCCACGAGCATCAAGTGTTCAGCCCGCTCCTTAACGTCGGAAAGAAGCTCGTTCTTCAGTGCTTCGTCCTCTTTCGCGTTCGCGCCCCTGCGTCGTGTGCCCGCAATCGGCCGGATGGACGCCACGCCCTCTCGCACGCGGACGAGGCTCTCCGGAGAGGCACCCACGAGCTGCCTGTCCCCGAAGTCAATCAAAAAGAGATACGGGCTTGGGTTCACGGAGCGAAGCCTCCTGTAAATCTCCAAGGCCGAATTCGCGCACTCAAGCTGCAGCCTCCTGCACGGAACCGCCTGCAGCAAATCCCCGGCGACAATCCGCTTCTTTATCTCGACGACCTTCTCCTTGTACTCCCTCTCGCTCCGCTCCAAATCCGTAATCGTCCTCACGGGCTTCGGCTCTTCCGGCTGCGAGAGATAGGTGAAGTCCATGTCGTTCAGCCTCGCCTTCAAATCGGCGACCGCCTTGTCCAGGTCAATCTGGTGCTCGTTGTAGTTCAGCGCGAAGACGTGGAGCTTTTCCGTGAAATGGTCGAAGACGATGTAGACGTGCCCGGCGATGAATTCGCTTTCTGGAATGTGGAGCTCGTCCGTCTGGGGAGCCATGTCTATCGTGTCGCACCTCGCGGCGAATTCGTAGCTCAAATAGCCGAGGCCCGACGTGGGGACCGGAATGGAGTTCGGGACAGTCTCGCCGTCCTCAAGAACAACATGGCTCGTGTCGTTCTGCTCGGCCACATACAAAAGCGCGTCCAGAATGTCCGGCGTGTGGAGGACCCGGCTTCCGGGGGCGATGGTCTCTCCAGTGGTGTTCTTTCCCTTGTACGGAAGCCTCCGTCCGTCAATCAGGAACGCAACCCCCTCGTCGTCCTGCACAATGTGGAACGCAGGCTCAATCATCAAAATCGAATAGCGCTCCTTTCCACGGGCGAAGCTCGCGCTCTCAAGAATCGCGCACGCCCCTATCTTCCTCGCCAACGAAAATGGCGTATATCTGTCGCACGGAACAGAAAAATAAATCGAATCGTCTCTTGCCATATACTTCTCCAAATCAAAATTTGTTTCTATGCATAGAAACAAAAATCACCATAGTCTACATTTTCCGCTTGTGGAATTCAATAGACGAGCAAAAAAAATCGCAAAAAACAGACCAGTTCGACAACTTCGTTTGCCGACATGCTGTTTTTCTATGTATAATTGAATTTATGGACGAAAAAGAATTTGAAAACAAAGAAGTATCCGAAGATACCGAAAATCTGGTGAAGACAGCAATCGAAAAAATAAACGAGTCAATGAAGATTGCCCCAAAAATCAAGAAGCAGAAGAAAGAGTTGGAAATCTCCGAAAAATCAGAAGGTCCAGTCAAGGACATATCCACAATAGTGTCGACACTCAAGGCCAGCCATTTCACAATCCAGGGCGGCAAGACATTCACGAACGCGGTCGAGTCGCTGGGGAGCTACCTGGGAACAAACGATTTGCAGACCGTAATATTCGCGTCGATGTTCTCCATGTACTTCGAGAACTGCGCAAAACCCGTCTCGTTCTATTCGATGGCAAATTACTACGAATGCGGCACGATGACAATCCTGCAGTACACGGACGTGGCTTCGGAGCTGGAGGAGAAATTCCTTCTTACCGAGGAGGACGACTTCTTCTTCTCGGTGCCGAAGCAGGTGGCGAGATCAATAATAGCGAACGACTACATCCCGACATCCGATGAAATAGAGAACATGCTCAGGGAGACAGAATCGGACGCGGCTCCTTCTCCGCTCATAGAGAAGGAGCCTGAGATTCTGGACATCATAAAGAGCGTCAACAAGGCGTTCAAGGAAAACTGGGACGGGTTCGGCGCAAAGACGGCGGAATCGAGGAAGCTCGCAGAATATCTCGGGGTGCCGGAGGAATCGGCAATGCTCTTCTCGCTGCTCTTCGAGATGAACAACGACAACGTGAGGAGGCCGGTCTCCATCTTCGAAATCAACAAAGTCATAAGATGCGAAGTCTTCGACATGCTCGACAAAGTGAAAAGGACAGAGTACCTCGACCCGCTCCTGAAGAAGAGAATCCTCGACATGACCGACTACTCCGACTATTCGGTGCGGGTCGCGAATTTCGTCGAGGACGCGATACTCCACAACAGGCCGCTCCCCGAGAACGGCTCGGACGCGCACACAAACGGAATCCTCTCAAAAATCTCCACAATCGTGGTCACACTCAAGAAGATGAACTTCTCAATAGACTCCTGGGTGACGCTGGATGAGCCGGCGGCCGCCCTCTGCGAGTATCTGGGCACGGAGGACAAGATTACGGCTCTGATTTTCGCATCCTTGTTCACGATGTACTACGACAACCTCGCGCGCCCAATCTCATTCCACTCGCTCTCGGACTTCTACCAGTGCAATCCTCTGGTCGTCCTCCAGTACAGGGAGAAGATGAAGTGGATTGTCGAGAAGGGCTATGTCGAGGAGACGCCGACCCCGGACGACAGCTCGGCCGCGGAATTCTACACAATCCCGGACTTCGTGTCGGAGTCGATAATAAACAACACCCCGATTCCCGCACTGGACAGGCAGAAGACAAGGAACATCAACACATTCATCCACCAGATAGAGAAAATCGGGGACAGGCGAATCGACTCCGGAAGCAAAATCCAGGTGCTCTACGACGAAATCGAAAGGAAGGAGAGGGAGCACAAGAACGTGGCGTCGCTTGAGGAAGTGAAAAAGGTGCTGCCGAACATGTCCGACAGGGCGCTTTTCTACGACGTGGCGGCGGGCATGCTGAACCACATGAACAGCGAGGTCGAGGTGATGATTCTCGTCAACAGGAATTCCGACGAGGCGACGGGCCGCCAGTACATAATCGACAGCTTCATGAGCGAGACCAACACCCTCTTCACCAGGGAGCTTCTGCAGTTCGAGAACAAGGCATCGATGATGGATTCCACGGTCTCGTTGACAGACAAGGCGTTCGACCTGCTCCTCGGCGAAAGCGAGGGAAGGTTCTACCACAAGAAGATATCCGACAAGCAGATGAAGTCCCCCGACAAGATTCAGGAGAAGGAGCTCTTCTACATGCCGGAGAACGAGAAGGAAATCAAGAAACTCTACGACTCGTTCGGCAAGGAGAACCTGAAGAACCTGCAGGCGAGGCTCGAAGAGAAGAAGCTTCCAAAGGGAATATGCGTCATGTTCTACGGAGAGCCGGGACCAGGAAAGACCGAGACCGTCTACCAGATGGCGAAGAAGACCGGCAGGTCTGTGTTCCACGTGGACATCGGAAGCATGAGGTCGCAGTGGTACGGAGAGACCGAGCAGAAATTCTCCAAGCTCTTCAACGACTACAGGAAGATGTGCGAAAGCGCGGCAAAAAACGACGAGCTGCTGCCGATTCTCCTCTTCAACGAGGCGGACGCGATTTTCGGCAAAAGAGTCGAGAACGCGCAGAACGGAGGCAGGGTCGACAACACAATCCAGAACATTCTTCTGGAGGAGATGGAAAGGCTTCCGGGAATACTCATAGCCACCACGAACATCGAAGGCAACCTCGACAAGGCGTTCGAAAGAAGATTCCTCTTCAAGATAAAATTCGCGAAGCCGAACATGGAGATAAAGGCAAAGATTTGGAAGAGCAACATCGACTGGCTCAGCGAAGACGAAGCGACGAAGCTCGCGGCGGAATTTCCGTTCTCAGGCGGAGAAATCGCGAACGTCGTCAGGAAAATCACGATGGATGAAATCCTCTCTGGAGAGAGGACTCCGTTCGAGCAGATTGTGGACTACTGCAAGACTGAAAAAATCCAGAGCGGCGGCTCCACAGTCGGCTTCAAAGGCGGAGTCTAGCAATCAGCGGGCGTCGAAAACGTATGTCGCCCGGTATTCCTTTCCGAGGATGTCCGCGACTACGACGGAAAGTTCGTTGTGGCCGCGGGGAATGACGACCTCCCCTAAAAGGATGCGCTTGTCGTCGGGATAGACGCTCGAAATGGAATACATGCCCCTTCCCTTCAGACTCAGCCTGCCGTTGACTTCATACAGGGCGTCGTAGTAGATGCTCTCGACTGTAACTCCGTTCACGAAAATGGAAGTCCTGTACGGCACGGCCACGTCCTGCCTCTCGTTGTATATCAAATACGCGCCCGCGTTCAGGCTGTCCACGGAATTTAAGGTGTAGGAGATTCCGGCCTTGTTCACGGCGGTCAAGTTGTGGAGGACGATTTCAAGCTCGTCGCCGATTCTCGGCATGAGGATACGTGGATTTATGTAGCAGCCGTCCTTCAAGTCCACGACCTGGAATTCAAGGCTCGCATCCCCCTCCTGCCAGCCGGAAATCGAGATGTCGGAAAGCTTCTCGCCGGCAGCGACATCGGACTTCGAGCGAAGGGAATCCAAATTGTCCAGATTCCCGTAGACGCTCAGCATGTCGTCGGCGTGAGAAAGAATCACGGCGTTTCCGAGCGTGCTTTCGAAAAGTTCGCTCTCAGGATGCTCGGAGAGCAGGGCCAGGATTTTTCCGTCGCCGGCGGCCTTCACTTCCTCCGTGTTCGAAAACACCAGCGACGGGGAAATCCTGCCGCCCCTCAACTGCCCGAAATAAGAATGGAACGAATCGGACATTATCTCGTTCTGCGGCCAGTCGAAGGCGAAATCGAGAGAGGAAAGCGCGAAGAGCGCGGAAGCCAGCGCGAGCTTCCTTATTTTTTTCATTTTCATAATAGCATCTACCTGTTTTTTCTATTTTCGTTGTATGTCGATTCTGGATATCTTGGAATCGTGGCCGACGAAGAGGGAGCCGTCCTTTACGGACATGAAGGCGGCCTCGGCATCGAACGAGAAGGATCCGGAATAGACATTGTAGGCCTCTATCACCGAAACCGAATAGGAAGAATCGTCCTTGCTCAACACAAACACGGTCCCGTCCTCGTCCTCCTGAATCGAGAGGATGTCGCCCTCAAGCGGAATCACCGAGTTCTCAAGGCTCCTGCAGTTCACGACGCCCAGCCCGTCCGAGCAGCTGTAGTACACGGCCGACTCGTCCTGCCTGAACTTCACGAGCATCTGCCTGGACAACTCGTTGTCGAATTCCTTGTGGAAGATAATCTTGGCCCTGTCGCCCTTCTTCTCGGCGAGCACGAACCGCTGGTTGCTGTGGCCGGATATTGACGCGAGATAGTTCCCGGAATTCGAGATGCCGGCTCCGAGAATGACCGGATAATCGCTTCCGCCCGGAACAAATTCAAGAACACTGTTGCCGTCCTTGTCGAAGGAAATCATGCGGCCGTCGGCGAAGCCTGCCAGAAGCCCATCCCTCGACGACGAGAACGCGGTTATCGGAGCACGCCCCTCGTAAGTCCAGAGGACGTCGCCGCCGTCAGATATCTTGGAGAAGGAGGAGCCGCCGGGCAGGAACATGAAAATCTTGTCCCCGGCGAAATAGGGAAAACCGGTCTGCTTGATTTCGGTGACCAGCTCCCCGTTCGGAGAATAGACAGGAATCTTGGCTGAGTGGGTCTCGTATATCGAATAATGCAGGGGAGAAACAGAAGCCTTGAATGGGAAAGTCACCCTTGAAAGCATCCTGCCGTTCTTTGTGAAATAGCCGACCAGCTGTCCGAGCTTGAACGGAATCGAATCCGCGAAAAGCTCGGAGGGAACATCCGCCACGTCGACCACGGAAGAGGCCGCAGGAGTCCCTGAAGCCTGACTCTCACCAGCCTCTGCATCGGCGGCGTCAGCGGTGCCCTCGTCCCCGGAAGCCGGAGGAGTCTTGGCGGACTTCTCGGCCAAATCCTGCTTCTCCTTTATTGAAAGCCGCTCCGTCCTTGTGGAGTTGTCGGCGTCTATCGTCCAGACAGGGACGAAATGGATTTCCCTTGAGAGCGGCCTCGCCGCCATAAGGACATAAAGGACACACAAGGAGACAATTGTAGCGACAAAAAGCCTCTTCTTTTTTTTGGCAGCGTCGAGCATCGGATTTTCAATGTCAGTCATTTAAAAGATTCCTCAGAAATTTCATAAATCTATTTTTTTTCGGAAAATATATTATAAAGAAATCATGACCATTGATAAAGCAAAGACGGCGGAATCACACACTCAATTCGGAATAATACAAATAGACATCAGAAAAACGTAACATTTTGCATAACTTGACAACAAACCGCAAAGTTTGCAAAATATGTCAATCAATAGCAAAATAACGGAAGGGTTTTAGCATGGAAGAAACAGACCTCACAATCCTGACAATAGAGGAAGTAGCGAAATACTTGCGCGTTTCAGAAAGGACAGTCTACGATTGGGCGCAGAAAGGCGAAATCCCAGCGGGAAAAATCGGAACAGTTTGGAGATTCAAGAAATCTGAAATAGAAAAATGGGTGAACGAGAAGCTCTCCGCCCCTGCAAAAACAGCAGAGACTCCGCAGCAGATTCTCGTGAAGAACATCCTCTCCCCCGACAGAATCGTGTTCATCGAGCATTCTACAAAGCACGACGCAATCGTGGAGTTGGCGGCAAACCTCGGAACGGCGCCGCAGATAAAGGACGAGAAGGAGCTTGTAACCGAGCTTCTTAGGCGCGAGGAACTGATGACGACCGCCATCGGCCGCGGCATCGCGATTCCGCACGTCCGCCTTTCTTCCGTGACCGACCTCGTGATGAGCGTCGGAATCTGCAAGAACGACCTGCTCGACTTCCAGGCGATAGACGACACGCCGGTGCGCCTCCTCATCATGATTGCCGCCGCCACGAACCAGCACTCGTACTACCTCCAGACGCTCAGCTTCTTCAGCGCGAAGCTCAAGCAGAAGGAAATCCGGGAAGCCCTCCTCAAC
>CAMHLH010000033.1 GCA_946185925.1 uncultured Treponema sp. | reverse complement strand
ATATCGAAGAGATAAATGAGCTCTACAAAGGATTTGATAAAGCAGAAAGTGACATTTGGGGTGAAATATATAACTATGGCGATGCAATCAGTGTAACAAAATATAAAATAGAAGAATTGAACGCCTCTATAGAAAATTGCAACAAAGTCATAAACTGGTGCTCAAAGGAAACTATTCAAAAATCCAGAACAGTCGAAGTCCCATACACTTATACGGAGCGAGTATGGATTGCAGGAACGACAGGAAGAAGGACGAACAGCAGTTTCGGTTCAAGCGAGGGAACTCCAGGTCATTACGAGACGCGGACGTACACGGCTTACAAAAAGCAAACAGAATATTACACTGTCGCAAACCCCGATTACAGTCCGCAAAGGGTTGCGCAAGCAAGAAGGGACATTCAGACTTTCAACGGACAGATAAACAAGCTAAACTCTGAAATGCGGCAACTTCAACAAGATTTGCAAAACGCAAAATCAGAGTACTATGAATTGTATGAAGAAGCAGATGAAATGGAGCTTGAACTAATACAAGAAGGCACTGTTCCGTTTTACATTGAAATCCTAAAATAGCAAGAACAACCAGCAAACAAAAAAGCGGGAGGAAATCCAAGAAAAGCATTTCTCGGGTTCCTCCCGCTTTTTGTTTACTCGCAGCCGCCGCAGCCGCAACTGCCGTCGCCACAGCCGCCGTCGCCGCAGTCACCGCCGCAGCCGCCGCCGCAACCGCCGCAACCACCGCCGCAGCCGCCTGACATCAGAGGCTCAAGCTCTTCCTCGGTGGGGTCGCGGACGTCCACAATCTCCACGTCGAAGTGCAGTTCCTTTCCGGCAAGCTCGTGGTTGCCGTCCACGGTGATTTCGTCGTCGGCGACCGCTGTCACGCGGACAGTGGTCGGGCCTGCCTGGAACATCTGGCCGACCTCGATTGGCATCTCGGCGTCGAACCTGTCGCGGGGAACTTTCGCCACAAGCTCCTCGTTGAATTCGCCGTATCCGTCAGCCGGGGAGACGACGAAACTCTTCTTCTCGCCAACCTCAAGGCCGGAAATCTCACGCTCGAAGCCGGGAATCATCCTGCCGACTCCGTGCATCACCTCAAGCGGCTCTCCGCCGTCCGTGGAATCGATGAGGACACCGTCCTTGTCCTTGAGGGTGTAGTTGATTTTGACCATTTTTGTAGCCGCTACCTGCATTTTATTCTCCTAGATTTTTTAGTTTGCTGTAGAGCGCGAAGTCCACTTTTATCGCTTCTGGAAGCAGATTGTAGCTCGACGCGAACATGACAGCGCAATTAACCTCGTATTCGGCCCACTGGGAAGAACAGCCGAGCCTGTCGAACGTGACAAGCCCCTTTATCTCCTCTGGTGAGCCGAGAATGTACTGTATCGTGGAACGGACATTGCGTCTGAGGAATTCGTCCCGTATTTCGGGTGAATCCTTCAAGTCTTCCGGGAAATCCATGCGGACGAATCTCTTGTTCAACTCCAGAAGCTTCTTGAATTCGCCTCCGAGCACGTACCTTGCGTTGTCCTGCAGAGGAGACTCCTCTCCGACACAGTAGATTCTGTTCAAATTCTCTCCGTAATATATCGAAACGTCGCTCAAGTTGTAAGTCTCCCGCATGTGCTCAAGCACGTCCTTTATCGCCTTGTACGGCGTCCAGCCAAGGTTCTGCATGAAGGCAGCCATGTACTTCAGCTCAAGAATCTCGCGTCCCTGGTACTTCACCCCGGCGGTGTCCTCGACCGACCGCTGGTAGAGTTTCAGGTGCAAATCGTCGCGGAAGAAGACGTAGCGGTTCCGCCCCTTGTCCTTGGCGCGGTAGAGGCAGAAATCCGCCTTCTTGAAAAGCTCGTCGTAGGTCGTTCCGTTGTCGGGAAAGACGGACGCGCCTATGGAAGTGGTGATTTTAATGTCGTCGAACGAATCCGCGAAGTTGTTCCTGACAGTCTCAAGAATTGCCTGAAGCGTTCCACGGAGAAGAACCTCGCTCTCCACGTTGTTGAGCACGATGAAGAATTCGTCCCCTCCGTAGCGTCCGACAAAGCCGTTGTTACCGACGATGTTGTTGAGGATTTTCCCGGACTGTTCGAGCACCTTGTCGCCCGCCAAGTGTCCGTAAGCGTCGTTCACAGGCTTGAAGTGGTCGAGGTCGACTATGACGAAAGCGACCCGCTCCTTCCCTTTCGCCTCGTTCAGCCGCTTGACGGCAATCTCGGAAATCGTCTTCTTGTTGTATGTCTTCGTGAGCGAATCTATCTGCAGCTCGCCAAGAAGGTTATTAGTCGCAAGATTCTGCTTCGTCCTTGTGCTGCCTGCCACGATTCCTGTCATCGACACATCCCCGTCGACTTCCACTCGCGTTCCGATGAAATCAAGGGATTCGATTATCTTTCCAGAGGTTCTCAGTCCGCACCTCAATGTCGAATAGATTTTGGACGGGCACGACTTCATGTTATCCACGAGCGTCCGAAATTCCTCGAACTGATTTTCGGGAATCATGGAATTCTGCATCATCAAGTCGCGCCACAAATCTATGTCCTGATCGAAAATCGAAACCCGCTTTCCATTTGAATACTTCAAAAGCTGAATGACGTTCGTCTTTTTTTCGTATGAGAAAAAAGTCTCCCCCGTCAGGCTCAGCGCGCTCAAAAGACGCACACTCTCGCAGCCCATGAACGAAAGATAACTGAATATGTCCTCAATTTCGGTGAGACGCAGGCACTTGAGCTTCTCGCCCCCCCTCTTCTCCTCGAAAACCTGCACGATGTTCAGCTTGAACTCGTCCGTGTGCTTCTTGAATTTGAAGACGTCGAATGCCTTTTCGTCATTCGTGTTCCTGACAAATTCCAGGAACTGCTCTTTCTGCTCTGGATGGACTATCTCCTCCAGACGGGAGAACCTGTGACCAATGCGCTCGAAATAGATGTAGTAGTCTCTGTTTCCGTCAATGATGTCGAGTTTGTCGTTCAGTTTGATGATTTTTGTGCTTATCGCCATGCTTCCTTCGTCCTTTTCCGCGAGCAATTGTCCTAGTCTATCACATATTCAATTCAGAACAGCGAAAAAACAGGTCAAAACGAAAAAAAAACGTCATTAGACCTGTTCGGTATCTTCGTTATCGCCCAAGTCTATTTTCCAAGGAGAACTCCTATCAAGTCCTTCCTGCCGATTTTCAAGAGCGCCTCCTTCACAAGCGGAGCGTTCTCGCGCCTGTTGAACTGCAGAAGGGCGCGCTGCAGCCTCCTCTCGTGCGCGCCGCGGGCGACGTAGACTTCCTCGAAACTGCCGTCGCTGTTCGTCTGCCTCGGGTTCAAGCCCGTCCAGTACATGCAGGTGGAGAGGCTTCCGGGGGTCGGATAGAAATCCTGCACCTGGTCAGGCACGAAGCCCGTCTTCTTCAAATAGAGAGCGACCTCCACCGCTTCCTCAAGCCCGGCTCCGGGATGGGCGCAGATGTAGTAGGGAACGAGGTACTGCTTCTTGCCTGCCTTGCGGTTCATCTCCGCATACGCCGCGGCGAACGACTCGTACACTTCGTGGGTGCTCTTCCGCATGAGGCGGAGAACCTTGTTGGAGACGTGCTCTGGAGCGACTTTGAGCTGGCCTGAAATGTGGTGCTCCACAAGCTCCTTGAAGAATGTCCTGTCCTTGTCCATCATCAGATAGTCGAAACGGATTCCAGAGCGGACGAAGACTTTCTTCACGCCCGGAAGGTTCCTGAGTTTCCTGAGCAGTTCCACGTATTCCGAATGGTCAACCTTCACGTTCTTGCACGGATTCGTCCCCATGCAGTCCTTGTTCTGGCAGGCTCCCCTCTTCTTCTGGAACTCGCACGCGTCGTGCCTGAAATTCGCGCTCGGCCCGCCAACGTCGTGGATGTAGCCCTTGAAGTCCGGGTCCTTCGTAATCTGCACTGCCTCGCGGATGAGGCTCTCGTGGCTTCTCGCCTGGATTCTCCGCCCCTGGTGGAACGTTATCGCGCAGAAGGAGCACGCCCCGAAACAGCCACGGCATGAAGTGAGCGAGAACTTGACCTCGCTCAATGCGGGAACTCCGGTCTTTCCGTTCTCTGCCGGCTTGTCGTACATCGGATGCCACTTTCTCTGGAACGGAAGCTCATAGATAGCGTCAAATTCCTCGGTGGTGAGCGGAAGCGCGGCAGGCTCCTGCACGATGAACCTGGAATCCACCGGCTCGACGAGGATTTTTCCGTTTATCGCGTCCGTGTTCCGCTCCTGGATTAGATAGGACTCCGCGAACTTCCGCTTGCAGTCCGGCGTGTCCTTGGAGATTTCCGCGTACGAAGGAAGCCTGATTGCGTCGCTCGGAAGTTCGTCCGCGTGGCTCGTGTACCAGACCGTCCCACGAACCCCGCGGATTTGCTTTGCCGGAAGCCCGAGCCTAAGCTGCTCTGCGATTTCGACAATCGAATGCTCTCCCATTCCGTACATGAGGAGGTCGGCCTTTGAATCGAGGAGAATAGAACGGCGGACAGTGTTCGACCAATAATCGTAGTGGGAAGTGCGCCTGAGGCTCGCCTCGATTCCTCCGATGAGCACGTTCACGCCCTTGTAGGCCTGGCGAATGGCGGAACAGTACGTTATGAGGGCGCGGTCCGGCCTGTGTCCGGCGACACCGCCGTGGGCGTACACGTCCTCCGAGCGGGGTTTGTTGTTGGCAGTGTAGTTCGAAACCATCGAGTCCATCGCGCCGGCGGAGACGAGGAAGCCCAGTTTCGGACGGCCGAAGACCTTGAAGCTCTCCACGTTTTTCCAGTCTGGCTGGCAAATCAGGCCGACGGAAAAGCCCTTGGAAACAAGAAGCCGCCCGAGCAATGCCGAAGCGAAAGAAGCGTGGTCCACATAGGCGTCGCCGGAGACGAAAACGAAATCGACCTCTTCGATGCCCAAGTCGTCGAGGTCCTTTTTGCAAACAGGAAGAAATTTTGAAGACATGGAACAATTCTACAACGAAACGAATAAAAAAGCCGTCACCGCCATACAAAAAAACTAGACGACAATCTGGTTCTTTCCGTTGCGCTTGCCCCTGTAGAGGAGGGCGTCGGCGTTCTTTATGACCTTCTCGCAGTCGGAAAAGCGGGTGCCGGATGCCAGTCCCGCAGTCACCGTAATCTTTATCTTCTCCCCGTTGGCGTCGATTTCCTGGGAGCGGACGGAATCCACGACGGACTGAACACGCTCGAGGGCCTCGTCCAAGGAAAGGTTCGGCATGTAGAGTATGAATTCCTCGCCGCCCCACCTGACGGGCAAAGCGCCGCCGCTCTCGGCCGAGGAAAGGCACCTGCTCAGGACCGAAAGCACCTCGTCGCCAACCGCGTGTCCGTAGCTGTCGTTCACGCGCTTGAAATCGTCCACATCGAACATCGCAATCGAGTAGAGAGAAGAGCCTATTCGGTCGCGCTGGACGAGGCTCTCGAAGAAACGCCTGTTGTAGAGGCCGGTCAGCAAATCGTGGTTGCTCGTGTAGTCCAACCGTTCCCTGGAAAGGTTCAACTCCACGCGGTACAGCTTGGAGACGTAGAACAAAGTGAATATCGTCACGAAAATGTTGAAGAGCCTGATTTTGTCCCCATAGGCGAGAAGAACATCGTCGGGAGTCTTGAAGACGGCGATGTCGTTCGAGTTCAGAAGCTGGATGGCGATTGCCACTGCGATGCCGAAAAGCTGGAACACCCCCTTGAGCCTCATTTTCGCAGGAAGGAGAAAGACGACGACCCCCACCATGCCGATTACGAAATAGATGTAGCCAAGAGTCCCGCTCGCAAGGATTTCACTCAAAAGGGAGAAGGCGATTATCTCGAAATACGCCAGGACAATGAGGAGGTCCCTGTTCTTCTTGAACAGGAGCAGCACGACTTCGTAGAAAGCAGAACTCGCGAAATTCAGCAGCATCAGCGGAAAAATCTTCAACGAAAAGAAAATCGCAACATTGAGCAGATGAACGAACAGGCACATTACCAGAAAGATGAGGTTCCTGTTGTTTGAACAGCGCTCCAAAAATTTACTGTCGAACATGGCTGAAAATTCTAGCAGATTGTCAAAGTAAATTTGAGAATTTCAACCGCCGCAAAGCAAACTATGAAACGCAATGGAAGAAAAAAGAACGCAAAAATCTCCAAAACTCCAAAGATTCAGAAAACTCTCAGAAAACATTAATGAAACTCTCTTTGAAGGCTCAAACTTGTCTGAAAATCAGGGAATAAAATAAAAGAGCAGATTCGGAAAAAGTTTCCAGCAAAAAAAGGAGGCGAACCATGACAACAATCGTATTCTCAATCCTTGTCGTCGGAGCGTTCCTGCTAGGCTCGATATGACAAGAAACACAAGAAACAGGCGAAAAAAAATCCAGCGTCCAATTCCGCGGAATACGGCGGGGAAACGCTGGATTTTTTGTCAGTACATCTGCATCGAATTTTCCTGAACCACAGAGTTCACGTCCGGGCAGGCGTCCTTCAGGTACTGCTCCACGCCCATCTTGAGCGTCATCGTGGCCATCGGGCAGCTTCCGCACGCACCGGTCAGGCGCAAATGCACGTTCAGCTCGTCGTCGATGGAGATGAACTCCATGTCGCCGCCGTCCGCTTGCAGGTTCGGCCTGTAGGCTTCAAGAATCTCCTTCACGAGCGGCTCTATCTCCTCCGGCCTCTTCTTCGGCGCGTTCTCCATTTCTGTGCTCTCTTCTGCCATTTTTCACTCCTTGCAGTTCGATTTTTCTTCTTTCCGATATTGAACGAATTTCACAAATAAAAATGAATTCGTCCACTCCGTTTTTGCCTATCTTTTCTCATCTTTTCTCATCATTGAATTTCAAGAACGGGAAATCGTTATTCCGTCCACGCAGAGATTCACGACATCGAAAATCTCCTTCACGTCGAACTTGTCCATGATGGCGATTCGGTACATCGTCGTCTCTATCATGCTGTAGAACATGTCGTTCACGACCTTGATGGGCACCTTCTTGAAGACGCCCGCGTTCTGGCCGTTGATGATTATCATGTTCAGGAAGTGCTTTATCCTGATGACGCGCCGCCTCACCCTCTCGCCCGGGTTGATTCCGCTCTTCTCTATCGAAAGCAGGTACGGGAGGAGCACCTTGAACAGCCTGTAGTGCGTCCCGCACTCCGAGACGATGCAGCAGACGACCTTCTTCAGGCACTCGTCCGGCGGAATCGTCTCGTCCTCGATTATCTCAAGAAGCTCCTTCTCGATTCTGTTCGTCAGATGCCGGATGCTCCAGACGAAAATCTCCTGCTTGTTCTTGAAGTAGATGTAGAGCGTCGTCCTGGTGACCCCGCAGGCGTCGGCGATTTTCTGGAATGTCACGTCGTCGAAGCCCTCGCTGCAGAAAAGCTCCAGCGACTTCTCCAGAATCTCAGACTTCCGCTTGTCATGCTCAACTACGATGGCCATGGTTAGAACTCGTCCCCGCCGAATCTGCGTCCATCGAACCGGCCTCGGCCGCCCTTCTGCCTCGGTTTCGAGGGTGCGGTCTTTCTCGGCTGGCGGCTCTTCTCCTTTTCGCTTCCGTCGTAGATGTAGAACGTGGTGTCTAGGTTGCCGGACTTGAGGCTCTTCAAGACGGAAGCGTAGCGGCCGATGCACTCCTGGAACCTCTTGTGCGCCGTTATCACGCCAATCTGCCAGCCATTGAAGTCGGTGAACAGCGAAGACATCGAGCGGTAGAGTTCCTCCGCCTGCGCCTCGTCGCCGAGCCGCTCTCCGTACGGCGGGTTGCAGACGATGATTCCGCTCTCGTACGGAGCCTGAATGTCCTTGAAGTCGGAGACGTCGAAGTCAGGGCGCGGAAGATGCGCATCGCTTCCGAGCATCTGCAGGGCGCGGCCTGCCGTCACGAGGGCGTGCTCCGCGTTCGATTTAGCGCGCTGCACAGCGGCCGGGTCGATGTCGGTGCCCGTGATGCGGACCTCCACGTCCGTGCGGATTTTCTCAGCCTCGCTCCTTCGGATTTTCCTCGCCCTCTCGGCGTTGAAGATTGGGAGGTTCTCAAGCGCAAACCTGCGTCCGAACCCCGGCGCGACGTTGAACGCGTAGAGCGCGGCCTCGATTGCCAAAGTTCCCGAACCGCAGAATGGGTCGTGCAGCGGAGTCTTCCTCCTCCACATCATCATCTGCAGCATGGCGGATGCGGTCGTCTCGCGGAGGGGAGCCATTCCGCCGTCAGTCCTGTAGCCGCGCTTGTGGAGCGGAAGTCCGCTCAAGTCCAAAAGAACCACGGCCTCGTCCTCGTCGATGTAGACGCGCACGTCGAAGCTGTCGCCGCTCTCAGGCAGCGTGTGCATCTTCCAGACGTCGCCGAGCTTCTTGTATATCGCCTTGAGGCACATTCCCTGAACGGCGTGCTCGGAATTGAGAGCGGACTTGTATGTGCGTACCTTGTCCACGACGACCTTGGAATCCTTCCTGAAAAAATCCTGCCAGTCCACGTTGTACACGCCGTCGAAAAGCTGGTCGAAGTCCTCGGCGTGGAAGCGCGCCATCCTCAAGTACACGCGGTCGGCAGTGCGGAGGCAGAGGTTCGTCCTGAAAAGGGCGTCGTCGTCGCCCGTGAAGAAGACCCTGCCCGGCTTATTCGGCACGTCGGCGTCCAGACTGTAGCCGAGCCTCTTTATCTCGTTGCCGAGTATCTTTTCCGCGCCGACTGCGCAGAGTGCAACCAAATTGTTCATCAATATTTCTCCAAAAATAGATTGTCTTTCATGTCCCTGATTTTATTTTGACATTTTAGCAATTTTTGTCATATTGAAGAAGGGAAATTCATGCCGGCCGAAGATAAAAAATTCTCCCGAAAATTCCGAAATTCCAAGTGGAAAGGTGTTCCAAAACAGAAAAAAAACAAGAACTTTTATTTCTTTCAACTTACAATTAGGAGAGGGACATCTGAAGCCAATGAAAAGAAAAGCCGTCGTTCTTACATTCATAATCTTCTCAGCGATGCAGGCTATGGCAAGGGAACTCACCTTCAAGCTCACAGCAAACGGAATGCTCCCCTTCCTCTCGGACGACAGCGGAAGGTACTCCGCGCTTGGAGTTTCCGGCGATTTTCAGGGCGGCTTCCTCTTCTTCGACTGGCTCAACATAGGCCCGGAATTCAGCTTCACAATGATTCCAAAGAACAACTCGTCGGAGCTTCCAAGCTCGGCCTCAAAATCCGTCAACTTCATAGCGGGCGGAATCCACCTCGGCGCGCTCCTCTACCCCGCCTCCAGGCTAGAACTGGAATTCGGGGGCGCGCTGGGGCCGTACATGTCAATGTCGGGGAGCAACGAGCACTCGGCACCGTGGTACAAGGCGTTCGCGGACGTGGCGTTCAGGCTCACACCGAACTGGACGGTGGGCGCGGAGGCTTCATGGATGGACTACCAGTACGACACCTACTGGGGGGAGCCGGGCGCGGCGGGAATAAAGATAGGACTCTCGGTCAGGTACAAGTTCGACACTGAAAAGTCCAGCCAAAAAGTCCTCGGAGAAGTCGCTCAGGACGACAGCGTTTTTCCGCTCATGTACACGCTCTACAAGGACAACTCGTTCGCGACAATAACGCTCAAGAACGAGGAGACGGCCGAAATCAGGAACGTGAAGGTCACGTTCAGGGCAGGAAAGTACACAGGCTCGGAACTCGAATGCGGAAGAATCGGGACGCTCAAGAAGCACAAGACGGCGGAAGTGCCTCTCTCGGCGGATTTCTCCAAGGAAATTCTGAATTTCACTGAGGAAGGGAAGATTCCGGGCGAGCTTGTGGTGGACTACGAGCTTCTGGGGCAGAAGAGAACGTCAATCTCCCAAATCATAATCCCGGTCTACAACAGGAACCAGATAAGGTGGGCCGACCCCAACGCCCTCGCCTCGTTCATATCGCCCACCGCACCGGAGATACTCGAATTCTCGAAGGTGCTCGTTGGACTGGCCCGAAGCCACCAGAGGTCGGGTCTCAACAGGAACCTGCAGTACGCCATCTACCTCTACGAGGGCATGAGGCTTTCGGGGATAAACTGCAAGGAGGACGAGAACACCCCGTACATGACCATGCACACCGACTACGATTCCATAGACTACATCCAGTACCCCTACCAGACCATGATGTACAAGGCGGGCGACTGCGACGACTTGGGCATCCTATTCATGTCGCTGCTGCAGTCCACTGGCATAGACGCCGCCTTCATACCGGCCGAAGACGACTTCATTGTCCTCCTCAACCTCAAACTCGACTCTGACAAGGCAAGCTCATTCTTCGACGGAAAGGACAGAATCCTCGACATAAACGACGAAATCTGGGTGCCGGTCTCCATGTCGATGATAAAGGAAGGATTCGTGAACAGCTGGTACAGGGCCGTGGAAGAGCTGAACGAAATGCAGGAGAACGGAGAGCAAATCGACCTCTACATCATAAACGAGGCCTGGCAGACATATCCGTCGGTGGGCTTCTCAAGCGGGGAGGACATCAACATCCTGCCGCTGGAGACTTCCCTCATAGCGGCGGCGGAGACGAACATCGCGAGGTACATAACCGCGGAATTCGGACCGCAGATTGCGGCGCTGCAGGAGCAGATGAAGATTCAGGGCGTGAGCGTCAAGCTCCTGAACAAACTGGGAATGCTCTATCTGAGGGCAGGAATGTACTCAAGCTCCATAACAATCTACGAGCGGTCGGCAAAGATGGGCTCGACCACGGCGATGATAAACCTCGGCAACATAGCGTCGATTCAGAAAAGGTTCGAAGACGCTAAAATGTGGTTTGAGAAGGTCCTTTCGATAAATCCGAACAACAATACCGCAAGGACGAACCTGGAGAGAATCCAGAGGGAATTCGACGAGTGATGAAGGGGAAGAAGGCCCGCAGGGCAAGACGCATCATCAATTTTCTCACGAACAAGGCCGCGATACCCGTGGCGATTTGCGGTCTCGCCTGCATTCCGATGAAGGCGGACGCGGAGATAATATTCAGCGTGTTCCCCCACTATGTCCAGCCGTTGCCGGTCGGAGACACACACAACATACAAAGCGGAATCGGAGCCGGACTCAGGCTCACATACAGGCCGTTCGAGAACATCAACCTCTTCCTGCAGGGCGACTACATGAGCCTGAGCCTGCCAAACGTGGACTCCATAACGCTCCTCAGCGGCTCTGTCGGCGCGGGCTACCACATTCCGCTCGGAGAAAGATTCTCGCTCAACATGAACATGAGCCTCGGAGGCTACAAGGCCAAGTACAAGGACTCCATGACGAGCCTTAATGGGCAGTTCGCAATCTCCCTCGAGTACAAGATAAACCCAATCGTCTCTGGCGAGCTGGAAAGCTCAATCGGCCACTACAACGCAGGTGAGACTCCGCTCATGACGGGGGCGCAGGTTTCGCCGGGAGTGAGCCTGAACGTGACCCAGCTTTTGGGCATGGACCCGAAAGTGCAAATCGAGCAGAAGCGGCTCGACCCGATATTCCCGGTGCTCTACTCATGGTACGAGAGCAACCCTTTCGGTCAGGTCGCCATCAAGAACAGAGAGGACTCCGGCATAACGAACGTCTCTGTGAAGTTCTTCCAGCCGCAGTACATGTCGCAGCCGAACGAGTGCGCAAAAATCGACAGGATAGAGAAAGGCGAGAGCATGAACGTGGACCTCACGGCGTTCTTCAACGAACGAATGCTCGACCTTCTGGACATGACGGACACCCAGGCGACAATAACAGTGGACTACGAGGTTCTTGGAATAAAGAAGAAGCAGACGCTGGTGATGCGACTTCCAGTCTGCGGACGCAACTCCATGTCATGGGACGACGACAGAAGGGCGGCCGTGTTCGTCTCCTCGAAGGACCCGGCGGCCATGTGGTACTCCAAGCTCGTGTCCAGCGTTGTGCGGGACGGAATGAGGAACGGGGTGCCGGAGAACATCCAGTTCGCGATGGGAATCTTCGACACGCTGGACGAATTCGGAATCAACTATGTAATCGACCCGACATCCTCGTACGCCGACAACGTAGGAACAACCTCGATAGACTTCCTCCAGTTCCCCTACCAGACGCTCATGTACCGTGGAGGAGACTGCGACGACCTTTCGATACTCACCTGCTCTCTTTTGGAGGCGGTTGGAATCCACTCTGCGTTCATCACGATTCCCGGGCACATCTTCATAGCGTTCGACTCGGGCCTGGCATACGAGGAAGCGAAAATCATCTTCTCGGAAAAGGACTACTTCATAAACCACGACGGAGAAGCCTGGATTCCTCTCGAAATAACGCTGACGGACGAGGGCTTCACGAAGGCGTGGAGAAGCGGCGCGATGGAATGGCAGACGGCCGAGGCGCAAGGGACGGCGGCAATCTATCCCATGCACGACTCATGGAAGCTCTACAAGCCCGTGAGCGTTCCCGGAGCTTCAATCAAATTCACCATGGTCGAAGAGGAGAAGATATCGAGAATCTACGAGCACTCAATCGACGAATGGATAGCGCGCGAAATCAACGACAAAGTTGACGAGTACCTCGCGAAAATCAAGGAGAGCGGCCGGGCGGAGGACATGAACGAACTCGGAATCCTCTTTGGACGCTACGGAATCTTCGAGAAGGCGGAGGAGCAGCTCAAGGTCGCAAGAAGAAAGAAATTCCTGCCGGCCATAATCAACACCGCGAACGTCTACTTCTCGATGAAAGAATTCAAGCTCGCGCGCCAATGGTACGAATACTACCTGGACGAAGACCCTGGCAACGCCCTCGCCCTGCTCGGAATCGCCAAATGCTCCTACGAACTCGAAGAGTACAACAGATGCGACGAAGCGTTCTCGGAAGTCATAGCGACATCCCCCGCCCTCGCGACTAACAACACATACCTCGGCGCGTTCGAGAACAAATCGGGAAGGTCGTTCAACCTCTCGGAGCGCATCTCGAACACAATCTGGATACGAAGCGAAGACCAGCTCTCCCTCTACAAGAAGGACCCCGAAAGCGGAGACGAGAACAGCGACGAATACGTCCAGCACATAATCGAAATGGCGATGAACACGAGCCGCCAGGAGAAAGAGGAAAAAGAGAACTCCAAGGATGACGGAAAGCCTGGACTCGAAGGAGACCCGAACAAGGGAAAGAAGGGCAAGGACGAAAAGCGCGATGCAGAGAGAATCGCCGCAGCCGAAAAAATCGAGAGCAATGCGGGGGAAGGAAGTGACGACGGAGAAATCATCGACATATCATCTCTCTCCTTCAACGAACCGAAGGACATCAGCCTCAGCGAAAAGAGCCAGCTCATAGCGGAAATCGACACCGACATCGAGGGTTTGAACACAACATTCGAAGTGGACAGGATTGTAGGCCTCAAGAACCAGATTGAAATTCCCCACGCGAAAATCGAAGAGTACGAACCAAACGAGCCGAAAAAACCGGCAGGCACAAAGGTTGACAGCGCGGCGGAGCTTGCAAAAAACGAAGAGCCTACGGACGAGCAAATAAAGGAAGAGGTTTCGCAGGTAGAGGAAGTCTCCCAGATTCTCGAACAAAACAAGGACTTGGAAGCCATCGCATTCCAAAAGGAGCAAGAAGCCGCGCAAGAAAAGAAGAGGACGCCGAACGAACAGCCTAAATCCGTCCAAATCGCATTGGCCGAGGAAAAAGCCGAAACGCCGAAGCCCGTGGAAGATTTGGTCGTGACCGAAGAGCTGAAGCAAATCGCGGAAGACCTCAACACAATCCTCACTCCCGACCCCGACACGCGCATCGCGAAGGCGAAAACTGAAAACACCGAAATCGCAATGGCGGAAGAAAGCACAGAAAAACCAGTCCCTCAAGCGAAAACTGAAAACACCGAAATCGCAATGGCGGAAGAGAGCGCAGAAAATCCAGTTCCTCAAGCGGAAAGCGAGAGCGCCGAAATCGCAATGGCGGAAGAGAGCGCAGAAATGCCAGTTCCTCAAGCGGAAAGCGAGAACGCCGAAATCGCAATGGCGGAAGAAAGCG
>CAMHLH010000032.1 GCA_946185925.1 uncultured Treponema sp. | reverse complement strand
CGTGTGTCGCTGGTTCAAGCCCAGCAGGGGTCGAAAGCGAAAGCCGAATCTGATGATTCGGTTTTTTTTATGCTCAAACATTTTCAGCGCAAGTCTCCTCCCTCAATTTTCAGATGACAATCAAAATGCTAATATAGAAAACGCAGATTATATTTTGAGGAGCTTCAAAAATGGCATATCCATTCCAAAACATCGAGCCGAAATGGCAGAAATACTGGGACGAGCACAAGACGTTCAAGACGGTGGAGGACGAATCGGTACCGAAAGAGAAAAGACGGTACATCCTCGACATGTTCCCCTACCCGTCTGGAGCCGGACTCCACGTGGGACACCCGGAAGGCTACACGGCCACGGACATTTACTCGCGCTACCTCCGCATGAACGGCTACAACGTCCTGCATCCGATGGGATACGACGCGTTCGGACTTCCAGCGGAGAATTATGCCATAAAGACGGGCACCCACCCGGCGGAGACGACGTTCAAGAACATCGCACACTTCACGGAGCAGATAAAGGCTCTCGGATTCAGCTACGACTGGGACAGGGAGATAAAGACCTGCACCCCCGACTACTACAAGTGGACACAGTGGATTTTCCTCCAGCTCTACAAGAAGGGATTGGCATACGAAGCCGAGACTCCAATCAACTGGTGTCCGTCGTGCATGACGGGACTTGCGAACGAGGAAGTCAAGGAAGGGCACTGCGACAGGTGCGGAGCGCAGGTCACGCACAAGGTCATCAGGCAGTGGATTCTCAAAATCACGGCGTACGCCGACAGGCTCATCGAAGACCTTGACGGACTCGACTGGCCTGAATCCGTGAAGGCGATGCAGAGGAACTGGATTGGAAGGAGCGAGGGAGCCGAAGTCGACTTCACAGTGGCGGACAAGGACGGAAAAGCCACAGAACAGAAGCTCAAAGTCTACACGACAAGGTGCGACACGCTTTTCGGAGCGACATACATGGTTGTCTCCCCGGAGCACCCGCTCATCGAAAAGCTCACAACGGAGGAGCAGAAGGAAGCGGTAGCGAAATACAGGGAAGAGGCGGCCAAGAAGTCTGACCTCGAACGAACCGATTTGGCGAAGGACAAGACCGGCGTCTTCTCAGGAAGCTACGCGATAAACCCGGTGAACGGCAAACTCATCCCAATCTGGGTCGCAGACTACGTTCTCATCTCTTACGGAACAGGAGCCATCATGGCGGTTCCGGCACACGACACTAGGGACTGGGAATTCGCAAAGAAATTCAACCTTCCGATAATCGAAGTTTTGAAAAGCGAAGTCGATGTCCAGACACAGGCTTGGACAGAGGACGGAGTGCATGTGAACTCGGAATTCCTCGACGGTCTGAACAAGAAGGACGCAATCGCGAAGATGCTTTCGTTCCTTGAAGAGAAAAAAATCGGAAAAAAAGCCGTGAACTACAAACTCCGCGACTGGGTCTTCTCAAGGCAGAGATACTGGGGCGAGCCGATTCCGCTCGTGCACTGTCCAAAGTGCGGCATAGTCCCGATTCCAGAAGACCAGCTTCCACTCGAACTTCCAGCGGTAAAGACCTACCAGCCGACAGGAACAGGCGAATCTCCGCTCGCCGGAATCGACAGCTGGGTGAACTGCAAGTGCCCTGTCTGCGGAGCCGACTCAAGGCGCGAGACGAACACGATGCCGCAGTGGGCAGGAAGCTGCTGGTACTACCTCCGCTACATCGACCCGAAGAACGAGCTTTCGTTCGCGGACAAGGCGAAAGAGTCATACTGGATGCCGGTCGACTTGTACGTCGGAGGAGCCGAGCACGCAGTTCTCCACCTCCTCTACGCCCGCTTCTGGCACAAGGTTCTCTACGACTGCGGAGTGGTCTCCACGAAGGAGCCGTTCCAGCGCCTCATCAACCAGGGAATGATTACGTCGTTCGCCTTCCAGAGAAAAACGAAGTCGCTCGTGGCCGTGGACGCCGTGGAAGAGCGCGACGGAAAGTACTACGCGAAGGACGACGGAGAAGAGCTTGAGAGGGTCGTCGCGAAGATGTCGAAGTCGCTCAAGAACGTGGTGAACCCGGACGACATGATAAAGACCTACGGAGCCGATTCCGTCCGCATGTACGAGATGTTCATGGGACCGTTCACAGTCTCCAAGCCGTGGGACACGCAGGGGCTGGTCGGAATCAACCGCTTCCTCGACAAAGTGTGGAAGGTCTCCGAAAAGCCGATGTCGGACATCGACATCACGGGAAAGCTCGACAAGGACCTGGCCTCGCTCCGAAAGACATACGCCAAGACCGTGAAGAAAGTCACGGAGGACACGGGCAACCTGGACTTCAACGTTGCGATTTCGCAGATGATGATTTTCATCAACGAGGCCTCCAAGTTCGACTCGATTCCGAAATCGATGTGGGAAGGATTCGTCCTGCTCATCTCGCCATACGCCCCTCACCTCGGCGAAGAGCTCTGGCAGAAGCTCGGGCACACACAGTCCAACGCCTACGAGAAATGGCCGACCTTCGACGAGTCGTTCTGCGCCGAGGACACCAAGGAGTTCCCCGTCATGATAAACGGAAAGCTCCGCGCCAAGTTCGAGGCGGCCGCCAACACCGACAGCGCGACGCTTGAGGCCATGGCGAAGGAGACCGAAGGCTTCAAGAAGTTCACCGACGGAAAGACGGTCGCGAAAATCATCGTCGTTCCGGGAAAACTCGTGAACGTGGTCGTGAAGTAAGTAAACAAGGAAAAAAACATCCGCCACCGACAGTTCGATTGAAGCAACTGTCGGTGGTATTTTTTTTCACGCTGTCGCTCAGCTCTCTCTGAAAACACACTTCCCGTCCGTGCTATAATCAAACCGGAGGCACTGCATGGGAATCTATCTGAATCCGAACAACGAAACGTTCACGCGAATCCTAAAACGGGAAATCTATGTCGACAAGACGATGATGATAAAAGTCATCAACCGTTTCATGGAGACCGACAACACCTACATCTGCGTCTCGCGCCCGCGCCGGTTCGGAAAGACATTCGCTGGCAACATGCTCTCGGCGTACTTCTCAAAGGGCTGCGACTCAAGGAAGCTTTTCGAGCCGTACAAAATAAGCCGCGACCCAAGTTTCGAGAGCAATCTGAACAAGCTGAACGTCATCAAAATCGACGTGAACAGCGAATTCAAGAACGAAATGGACACAGAGAATCTTTTGAAAAATCTGCAAGCAAAGATTGTCGCCGAGTTCATCGAGCAGTTCCCGGACCTGGACTTCAACCCGAAAGAGTCCATCGGAAACTGCATCTTGAAAGCATACGCGAAAAGAAACGAGCATTTCGTGGTCATCATGGACGAATACGACGTGCTCGTCCGGGAAAACGTGAGCGAGAAGCTCTTCCAGCAGTATCTGGACTTTTTGAACGGACTTTTCAAGAGCGACACCCTGCGGCCTGCGATTTCGCTTGCGTACCTGACCGGGGTCCTCCCGATTATCCGCGACAGAATCCAGTCCAAACTCAACAACTTCGACGAGTACACGATTTTGAGCGCGGGAAAGCTTGCGGAATTCATCGGCTTCACGGGGGAAGAGGTGAAAGAACTCTGCGAAAAATACAATGCGGACTATGAGGAATACAAAAGATGGTACGACGGCTACAGCCAGCGCGGAATCGAAATCTACAATCCAGAATCCGTCGTGAAGTCCCTTTTGAACGAATCCCTCGGAAACTACTGGAGCAAAACCTCCACCTACGCAGTCATCTCCGACCGCATACAGGAGAACTTCGAGGGCATGAAGGACGACGTAATCAAAATGCTTTCAGGAGAGAGCGTGAGCGTGAACGTGACAAGATACATGAACACGATGACGGATTTTTCGACAAGAAGCGACGCATTCACGTATCTGATTCATCTCGGCTATCTCGCCTATGACAATGAAAGCGAAACGTGCAGAATCCCGAACAGGGAAGTCCGGCAGGAATGGTTCAATGCGATTGAGGCGAACAAGGACTATTCGGTGACGAACCGCATAATCCAGGATTCAGAGGAGCTTTTGAAAGAGACGCTGAAGATGAACGAAGATGCCGTCGCGAAGGCTCTCGACGAGAGCCACATCCACGTCACGAGCAACAGGAGCTACAACAACGAGGATGCTCTGCAGAGCGCGGTTTACCTATCGTACATCTACGCCCTCAACAAATACACAATCCTTCGAGAAGTGACCACGGGAAAAGGCTTTGCCGACGTGGTTTTCATTCCGTTCGTGCCGGACCTCCCCGCGATGATTGTCGAGCTGAAAAGGAACGGCTCCACCGAGAGCGCGCTCGAACAGATAAAGGAGAGACGGTATTTCTCTTCTCTTGAACACTATTCCGGCAACCTTCTTTTCATCGGCGTGAACTACGACGAGGAGAAGAAGACCCACGAGTGCAGAATCGAGCGGTTCGTGAAGGAGTGATGCGAAGGAACAAAACAAAAAGACCGCAGGATTCGATTCAAAAATCCCGCGGTCTTTTGTTCATCCACCGACTATTCAAGTTCCGGGAGCCAGATTTTCGGGTTCCAGACAATCTTGTAGCGGTAGCCGCTCTCTTTGACGGGCTTCAGCTGCTCGGAAAAATAGGTGATGTCCTGCTTTTGCCCAAGATAGTGCCTGAGGTACTCGTCCTCGCCCGTCTTCACGACAAGCTCGATGTCTCCGTCGGAGTCCACCTGTACGTGGCAGTAGCCTTCGCAGGTGAACACAGTCTCGCCAAGGCGCACATTGTAGAAGACGACCCGCCTGTATGTCTCGAAGTTGCCTTCCTTCATCTCAAGCTTGTTGACCGTCACCGCGTATTCGGACTGGTATTTTGCGGCCTTCGCTTCACGGTTGTAGTTAGCCTGCGCCATGAAATTCCCGCAGCCCGTGGCAGAAAGGCATGCGGCAAAAATTCCCGCAAACATGATTCGCTTCATCTTTTAGTCTCCTTTTCCTGCATTTTACAGGCTGCCGAAAAATTCATCTATACAGAACGGATGCTTAAGCGATTTTCAGGGAAGCGCACAACCAATCGTCAATGCGGAATAAAAAACATCAGAATCATGTTATAATCAAGAAAAGTTCATCAAAAACTCGTAAAGACAGGGGGATGTTTTGGAAAAGAAAGACGGAAAAAAGACGAGAGTGAAATTCCATTCGATGAAAGCGAGAATCGCGGTTCTCTTGGCATTGGCGGCGGTGTTCCTCACGGTCGCGCTGGCGGCGATAGGGCTTCGGCAGTTCGTGAACGCGTCGCGGCAGGACCACATAGCGATTGCCAAGGGGGCGGTCGCGCTGGCGGCGGAGAGCATCGACGCGGACAGAATCGGCGCGTACTTGAACGAGGGAAAAGGCGCGGAAGGATACGCGGAGACGCTCGGACGGCTCAAGAGCATCAGGAAGAACACTCCTGACATCGAATACCTATACGTCTACCAGATTCGGAAAGACGGCTGCCACACGGTCTTCGACACCGACGAGGAGAATGCGGACTTCGAGATAGGAGAACTGATAGAATTCGACGAATCGTTTCTGCCGCTCGTCCCCTCGCTCCTGGACGGGCGGGAGATAGAGCCTCTGGAGTCGAACGACAAATTCGGCTGGCTCCTCACCGTGTACAGGCCGGTGCGCGACTCAAGCGGAAAATGCGTCTGCTACGTCGGAGCCGACATCTCCATGAACGCCCTCCGCGACTACAAATTCCGCTTCATCGCGAAAGTGGCGTTGTACTTTTCAGGAATCCTCGTTCTCATAATCGCGCTCGGAATCTACTCGGCGAACAAATTCATCCAGCCAACCCACCGCCTCCAGGAAGCGTTCGCCGCGATGGCGCGCGGAAACCTCACGGAGCGTGTGGAAAAAGCTTCTTCGGACGAAATCGGGGAGCTTTCGGACTCGTTCAACGCGCTAGCGGAGCAGTTCGGCGCCCTCACGGCAGGAATCCTCGGAGTGAAGGACGACCTGTCGCATTCGGGAAGAAGCCTTTCGGATGACGTCTCGTCGACTACGGCTGCGGTCTCGGAGGTGGAAGGCAGCGTCAGGACGGTCGGGGAACAGCTCGACAGGCAGAAGACGAGCGTCTACGAGACGGCGGAGGCGGCAAGGCAGATTACGGGAAGCACCGACACGCTCGAAAACATGGTCGAAAAGCAGTCAGAGAGCGTGGAAAAAGCGTCGTCGGCAATAGAGGCGATAGTCGGCAACATCGACTCGGTGAACGCGACTGTCGGAAAGATGGCAGAGTCCTTCTCCACGCTCGAAGAGAACGCGGAGAACGGATTCGAGAAGCAGAGGAACGTGAACGAGCGGCTTTCAGTAATCGAGCGGCAGTCGGACACGCTGCACGAGGCGAACCAGGCGATTGCGGCGATTGCGGAACAGACGAACCTTTTGGCCATGAACGCGGCAATCGAGGCGGCACACGCGGGCGAGGCGGGAAAGGGATTCTCGGTCGTGGCGGACGAAATCAGGCAGCTGGCGGAAACGTCGGGCGAGCAGTCCAAGAGAATCGCCGAGCAGCTGAACTCAATCCGGGACTCAATAGCGCAGGTCGTCGAAGCGTCGACGGCATCGAGCGAGGCGTTCACTGTCGCGGCTGACAAAATCAGGGAGACGAACGAGCTTGTTACGAAAATCCGAACGGCCATGTCCGAGCAGAACGAGGACTCCAAGCAGATTGGCGAGAGTCTCCGGGCGATGAACGACAGCACGGGCGCGGTCAAGAAAGCGTCCAAGGAAATGGCGGCGAACACCAAGACCATAAGGGACAGAATCGACGCGCTGCAGAGCGTGACAGAAATCATCAACGACATGATGGGGAACGTCGCCGCAAGCGTTGAAAGAATCGGAGCGGCCGAAAGTTCCTTGAGCGACATAAGCTCGAAGGTCTCCGAGAACATCGGAAGCATCGACAGACAACTCTCGGTCTTCAAAGTCTAGCATCCACAAAGCGGAAAACAAAAAAAAGGCGCGCCCACCGACCGAAGCGCATTCCACGCTTCAAAATCGGCAGGCGCGCCTTTTTTATGGAAGGGGCATATCACTTGCCCTGACTCTCCTTCGTCACCCTTCTCCACTCCGCTATGAATTCGAGCATCAAGCGCTGGCTTCCGCCGAACCACAGTTTCTGCAGGCGGCAGGCCTCGACTCCAAGATACCTGTAATGGAGAGGATTGTATTCCGACTCGGAAGAATATGTCATCGACCAGCCATAGTTCAACGAATTTTCCGAAAGCCAATCCTTCAACTTCTCGGAAGAATCGACAAAATCAACAGCGTATCCAGTCTGGTGCTCGCTGCAGCCGGGGATGTCGTCCGTGCGGAGCGGTTTTCTCTCTTCGGCAGCCAGCAGCTCGTCGTAGATTTCCTTCTGTTCGGCATGGCTCCTGTAGGCGGACTCCACTATGAGCGTTATGTTCTCAAGGCGCGCGGCCTCGCCCATTCTCCGAAGGGCCTTTTCGGCGTTCTTCTTCAAACGGAGGCTGTCGGAGCAGATGTTGTAGAACTGGTTTATCTGGAGCGTCACAAGTTCGGTCGGCTTGTAAAGCTCGGAAAGCGGATGGTCACGGTCGCAGACGACGAAGAGCTTGAGCTTGTCGTTCAGGGCGTTGTCGTCGAAGGCGGACACGGAATCCGAGCGCAGAGTCTTGTCCAAAGCCTCGATGAAGGCGGACGTGTTCCCCTTGCGAATTGCATCCCTGCACTCGGGACTGACGTTCTGCATGACAATAGAGAGTTTGTCCATTTTTGGACCATCCTGCGTGTTCTTCTCCTTGCCACCGCAAGAACCAAGAACGAAGGAGAGCAGAGCAAGAGCGAGGATTGAAAGCAATGAAGATTTTCGCATTTTATCCAATTTCCGTGACAGAGTGAATGTAATTGAAAATGTTGTCGAAGCCAGTCTCCTCCAAGGCGGTCCTCGAAGCCGGAGAAGGATTCATCAGATAGAATTTGTTTCCAAGTTCCTCACCATCGTTGAATCCGGCCATTATGATTCCGATTCCAGTCGAATCTATCGAAAGAATCTGCGACAAATCGACCACGACATTCATCTTCTTGATGTTGTCGAAAACCTTCTCCCGAAATTCAGAGGCTGTGTAGGAATTCAAATCCCCCGCAAGCTCGTACATCACATAGTTCGTCCCGAATTTCTCTTTCAATTGAAGTTGTTCCATAAGTCTTCCTCAAATTCCAAAATTAAACACCAACTTTGGCAAAGCGCAATTCCGCAAGGCTCAAACCTTGGGAGATGCGCCCCGCCAAGAAACAAACAGAGTTTCCGAACAGGCAGATTCTACTTGTTCAACTTGATTACCAAAACGCTCACGTCGTCTTCCGGGCCTACCGTAGTGATGAAATCCTTGAGGTTCTCGAAAGAGACCTCGGCGATGTTCTGGGCGGAAAGCGCCGTATTCTCGGTGATGCCCTTCTGGATTCTATCCTTGCCGAACTGCTCTCCGCGAGGCGAATGCGCGTCGATGAGGCCGTCGGTGCAGGTCACGAGGATGTCGCCCGGATTGAGCTTGACCTTCTTGACCTTTATGTACGGAGAGATGTCCTTCACGAAACCGAGGACGTGGCCCTCCCCCTGAATCTCGATGATGTTGTTGTAGGCCCTCGTGTAAAGGAACATGGCAGGTATTCCGCAGTTGATGTAGTAGACCGTGTTGTCCTTGAAGTCGATGAGTCCGAAGATTCCCTCCATGAACGTTCCCTTCGGCAGATTGAAGCGGATGAACTGGTTGACCTTCTCCACAAGCCGCTTGAAATCGCTGGTGTCGCGAAGGTAGGTTCTGATGATGGACTTTACGATGACCATGCTCATGGACGCGCTGATTCCCTTTCCGCTCAAGTCGCCCATGACGAAGACGTGCTTGTCGTCGCTGAGTTTTACGAGGTCGATGAACTCTCCACCGATGTTGTGAGCGTGAATCATTATGTTTCCGACATCGTACTTCTTGTTCTTTATCAAATCCATGTTGCCCTGGATTGACTCGATAATCTGCTCGGACATGTGGATTTCCCTGTTGACGGTACCCACGATTTCCTGGTTTCCGATGTTCTTCAAGTAGTAACCGAAAACCCAAAGGTATGAGTAGAGCTTCTTGAAGGCCTCGTAGTCGTAGTCTGAATAGATGTTTCCTCCAGACCTTTCACCGAGCACGAGCACACCGAGCAGGTGGCGGCCTTCGTTCAAAAGGATTATCGCGTCCGAATGTGTCTTCTTGAAGAAGTCGAGCAAATCGGGCTTTATCGAAAGAAAATGGTAGCCGGTCTCGACGGAACTTTTCAGGACAATCTGCGAGTCCATATTCAACAAAACATCGAACAGCCTGTCCTTCTCGTTGATTTTGAGCCTTCTCTCCCCCTCCTGGTCGTAGACCGAGCAAAGCTCCCCATTGCCCTGGTCGATGAGGACCCTGAAAGAAGCCATTCCTATGCTCTGAACGAAGATGTCGTGCATCTTCTTGACGACATCTTTCGGGTCGTCGCTGTAGTCCATCTGCGAAAGGTCCTCCTCAAGAATCGAGGCGTACTGGTTCGAGTGGAAGCCGGAAAAACGCTTGAAAATTTTTTGAAGCTCATACGAGGCGAACGCCGCGGCCACAATGACGACGAGGAAGAGCAGCAGGAACATGAATTTTGAAGTTCCGTAAAGCTTCCAGATGAAGGGGAACACGGTTCCCAAAACCAGCGAAGGAAGGGCGTAGCAGACAAGTCCCTTCAAAAAAAGGGTCGAGGCGGAGAAGAAATCGTAGAGGAAGTTCTGAGTCGCCGCCATCACTATCACGCTTTGAGCGAGGACGAATCCCGCCAACACAATAGAAGAAAAAAGAGCAACCCTCTCGGAAGCCAAAAGAATCAGCTTCATCGAAAGCCATGCCAAAAGCAGGGCGATTGCCGTCAATATCGTCTTCTGGTGGTCGAGGCGGCTGCTTCTGTTCTCGGAGCGCAGCAGCATGATTATGACGGCCAAAGACGGCATACAGAAGGTCATGAAGACTTCATAGAAATTGTACCAGCTGTACGGGAAGTAGTTCGTCAAACGGCCGGTGAAGAGCGACTTCGCATCGACTCGGATTCCCAAGAAAGAGGTTATGTTCACAGTGTAGATTTTCGTGAAGAGGAGCCAGATGCACAAAGCGTAGCCCACGAGGGTCGCGACTCTTGTCACGGTGCCCCTCTCAAACGAAGGGAAAGTCACACAGTAGACGCAGAAGTTTATCGCGTACATTCCCATGAACAGGTACATGCACTTGCCAAGGAAAGTCGTCAGGCGTTCGGGGGCGGACGATATGGAGAACATGACGGTCAAGCCCATCAATACACAGGCGGCTCCAAGGAGGGTGTTCATGATGATTACAGGATTTGAACCAATGTTGTCCTTGTTTCCCATTTTCTTGTCGGCGTAGAGCGAAAGCCACAAAAGAAGCGCGGCAAGAACGAAATTAAGAATACCGTAAACCATTTTTCTCTCCTGTAGACTACTTTTTCTGCGATGTCGGACCGATTTTGGCCGCAAGCATCGTAACATCGTCGTGCAAGCGCGAATCCCCGTTGTATTCCATGACCAGGTTCGCTATGTCGTTTATGAACTCCTGCGGATCCTTGCCCGCGCTTGCCTTTATCGTGTCGGTGTAGAGCTGGGTGTCTCCAAGCTCCACCTTGTCCTCGTTCATGACCTCGGACACACCGTCGGAGGCCATCAGTATCATGTCGCCGGAGAAAAGACGCTGCTCGGCGATAGGAATGTCGTCGTCCAACGGAATGATTCCGACAATCGAACAGTTCGAAGAAAGCGGCTTTATCCTGTAGCCCTCAGGCGACTTCGTGATGATGATAGGGTCGGACATCGAAGCGTTTATGTACCTGATTCTCATCTTCTCCGTGTCGATTATTCCCATGAACAATACCGTGTACTTGTCCTGCAGGTGCATACTCTTGATTGCCTCGTCTATGGCGTGGATTGTTCCAACCAAGTCTTCCTTGTCCTCCCTGATTTTCACGGTGTTCATGACGAGTCCCATGACGAGGGCGGCCGCCATTCCCTTTCCCGAAACGTCGCCGAGCATTATGAAAGTCTTGTGCTCGTCGATTGGAAGGACTGAATAATAGTCGCCCGAAACATTTATGAGCGGTCTGAAATAGGCGGCGAACTTCACCCTCTCGACTTCCGGGAGAGTCGCGGGCAGGAACGAACGCTGGGTCTCGGCGAGCTGCGACCATTCGCGGGAAAGGTCGGAAATCTCCGACAAATCGTTGATGATTCTGGAGCGGTTCTGGAAGCGGACAAATTCCTCGAAGATTTTGGGGAAGACGGCCGGGTCGAAAAGGTACATGTAGCGGCAGAAAATGTAGAAGTGCTCGCCGCAGTTGGAAAAAAGAACGCCCCTCGCGAAGCGCGAATCCGAGACGAGGCCACAGCTGTCGTCGAAGAAGAAGATTCCGTCCGGCCAATCCCCGTCGAAATTCTCTATGAGTTTGTTGAGCATGTCGCTCCTGTTCTGGTTGAACGTTCCTGCGACCAGCCTGTTCGGGCTGTTGTAGAACGTGTAGTTCGTGACGCTCTCCACATAGAAGACGGAGCAGTCGGCCTCAAGCTCAAGAACCTCGCCTATGATTCGGTAGAAATCTTCCAATGAATAGCAGAAGCGGAGCCTGTCGACAAATTCCGTGAAATACGCCGTCGCTCCGCTGCCCATTATCTGCCGCTCCAGTTTTTCGCTGTAGCTGTTGTAGATTGAGACACTTGCGAAAATCAGCATGCCGAAAAGCACAGACGTCACGGCGATTGGGAAAAAATTCGAATAAATTCTGTAGTCGTTTATTTTTGTCTGGGGTGCAAGTGAAATCGCCACCACTATGAAAATTATGGCCGCGACGATGTTGATTGCAACCAACGCGGCGCGTCTTCTCGTTTTGTACATAGAAACTCCAGGAATTTAAAAAGTCTTCTGTGATATTATCGGTTGATTGCCTCAAAATTCGTTCGAATTGTCGTCATTCCCCTTGTCTTTTTTGAAAGACGAAGCCTTGTTGGTCCTCTTCTCAAAAAACTTTCTTCTATTTTGAGTGTTCTGCGCCGACTTCTCCACGGCCTCGCTCACCCTCACCTTCCTTCCGTCGACTTCCTTTCCGTTCAGCGCGGAGACTGCCCTCATGGCGGCATCGTCGTCTGTCATCTCCACAAAGCCGAAGCCCTTGGACAATTCCGAGAACGAATCGCGCTTTATCGTCACGGACGCCACTTCTCCGAATTTCGAGAACAAATCCTCAAGAACGTCCTCGGTGGTGCCAAAACTCATGTTGCCTATGTAAATCTTTTTCATGTTTTCATTATAATCGAACCATGATTAAAGCACAAATTACAGATTCAGAGCTTACAAAACATTTGGACTCGATACACAAGGACGAGATGACAATGTTCGTCATGGCGGACGGACAGTTCAGGGGGGCTTTCTTCAACGGAACGCGCCTGGTGAACCAGATGAGGGCGAACCAGAAACTCGGCATCCTTGAAACCATGGTGCTCGGGCAGGCCATGCTCTGCGGCGCGCTTTTGATTCCGACGATGAAGGGTCGCGAGCACCTCACTTTCAGATACGACACGATGGGGCCGGCCGCGGGATTCTCAGTCGAAGCCGATTCGACAGGATACGTCAGGGGCTACCTTCTGCAGCAGCACATCCCAATCGAAAAGCCGCTTGAGAACTGGGATTTGACGCCGTTCCTGGGCGAAGGCACGGTCACAATCTCAAGAATCGGAGAGGGAATGAAGCAGGCGCAGGTGGGAACCGTCGAAATCATGTACAAGAACATCGCCAAGGACCTCGCATGGTACTTCAGCCAGTCGGAGCAGATTCACACGGCGTTCAACACTTCGATTCAGTTCGACCAGAAGGGGCGCGTAATCGGAGCGGGAGGAATGTTTTTGCAGCACATACCGTCTGCGGGCGGAAAGTCGAGGATTTCAGGCAACGTCACGAAGGAGGCGACACAGGAGGAGACGGACAAGCTCATCCGCAAAGTGGAGAACGCGTTCCAGGCGATGCCTTCAATCGGAAAGTGGTTCGCAGACGGCGGCGACATGGAGGACGTGATTTACGGCCTCTTCAGGGAGTTCAACCCCACGGCGGTGCTCTCAAGGGACGTGATATTCGACTGCCCCTGCTCGCTCGAAAACTACGCCGAGCAGATAAAGCACCTTTCAAAGGCCGAACTCGACGACATCTTGAAGAACGACCCGGAGCCAATCGAAGTAATCTGCCACAACTGCGGCTCGGTCTACAAAATCTACAAAGACATGCTCAGATAAAAATACAGAAAAATGAAAAAGAACAACGAAGACGAAATTGAAATCGGTTTGATTCCAGAATTCGACGAAGCGGACAAAGAGAATTTCGCGAAGTCCTACATCCACAGCGTGGTCTTCTCGGTCGAGCAGTACAAGACGATGGCCGTGGTCTCGCTGCTCGCTCTCGGCATAGGAGCCGCGGTTGGAATCGTCGAGGTCGCTTTCGGGAAAGGGCTTGAGCTTGTGACGAACGCCCGGCACGCGCACACGGTCCTCTTCACGAGCGCGCTCGCGATAGTCGGACTCATAATAGCGTTCCTCTACAAGTACCTCGGAAAGGAAGCGTCCAAGGGAATGGCTCTGGTCTTCCAGGCGGCGGACAACAAGGAAAAGATTCCGCCGGTTCTCGTTCCTCTCGTCATGGTCTCAAGCTGGCTCACGCACCTCTGCGGCGGAAGCGCGGGCCGAGAGGGCGTGGCGGTGCAGATTGGGGCGACAGTCGCCGACCAGGCGGGCTACCGGCTGCAAAAGTTCGGCATCTTCAAAGACACGCGCGACACTTTCGTCATCTGCGGAATCGCGGCCGGGTTCGCGGGACTCTTCCAGACACCGTTCGCGGCGATTTTCTTCTCGCTCGAAGTCCTCGTCTGCGGAGAGCTCAAGTACAAGTCGCTCTTTCCCGCGGCGATTGCGGCGTTCACCTCGTACTACATCGCTGGCAAATTCGGCATACACGCGGAGAAGGTCTCAATCGCGGTGCAGGTGCTGAACGTCCCCCTGCTCTGCAAGCTCCTCGTACTCGGC
>CAMHLH010000031.1 GCA_946185925.1 uncultured Treponema sp. | reverse complement strand
TCTATCGTGTTGTTCGGGGATATGTGAGCAGGAGCCGAATAGTTCGTGAACGCCACCATCACGGAAAAGACGAGCGGAACAAGGACGAAGACGAGCACCATGACGAAAGCAGGGGCCATTCCGAAAATCGGGAACGACTTTCCGAGCGTCATGTCGAACGACTCGCGCTGCGTCTTGAACCTTCCGGTCCTGCAGTACTCTTCGTAGGCCTTGGACGCGCTCTTCACGCTCAAGGCGTAGACGATGGCGAACACCGCCACGACGGAGAGTGTCAGGATTCCGTCTATCATCATGAAGAGGGAGTTGTCGCGGAGCTTTATCGGAATTCCCGGATGCGGAGTGCCGAGCGTCACGAGGTCGAAGAGTTTTCCCACAGCGGTCGGCACGAAGCAGATGAAGGCGACCTCGCACAATGCGAAGAACGCTCCTTTGATGTAGTCCTTCAGGAAAACGATGTGCGCCAGCCCCATGAAGCAGGACGCGGCGACTCTCACTTTACGGGAGTCGGATTTGTCGGTTCTCAGTTCAGCCATTTTTTTTCTCCATATTTGATTTTTTCCCACCGGACAGGAGTCTCACTTCTCAAGAATCGCCCTGTTGCACGCGTCCAGCTCCTTCCTCACGTCCGCTCCGTCCCAAATGTTCTTCGAGGCGTTGTTCATCGAATTCCAGTACTTGTTCATCTCTGGAATCGACGGCATCGGAAAGGCGTACTCCAGCTGCCTCATCATGCCTGAAAGATACGCGCTTCCAACGGACACCCTCGTGCCCGGAAGCGCGCCCGTGAGCTTGAAGCGGAGCAGCTGCATCTCGTCGCTCATCAGGAAGCGGGCGAAATCGTTCGCCTCGTCGGGGAAGTCGGAATAGGCGGAGACGAACATCGCCCTTGTCCCGCTGAACGAAGCCGCCGGCCTGTCGTCGCCCGGAAGGGACGGAAGCGGCGCTGTGCCGAAATTAAGCCCAGCCTTCTCGAAATTCACAACGTTCCACAACCCCGTTATGTGCATTGCGGCGTTGCCGCTCTGGAATGCCGCGTCCACCGAAGCCGTGTCGAGGTCGGCTGAAGGGATGTCAATCGTCTTCCTCAGGCTCTGGAAGAATTCCATCCCCCGCACGGACTTCTCGGAGTTGATGTTGGAATTCTCGGTGTCCGTCCCCGACTCCCCGAAAAGCCTGTTCCCGTCTGCGGTGGTGAAGAGAATCGTGTAGTAGCCGTCCCCCACGTTCATGACGAAGCCGTTCTTCCCCGGATTCTCCTTGTTGAATTTCGCGGTCCAGTCGGCGAGAGCCTCCCATGTACGTGGAACATCGCCCTCCGCGATGAGGCTCTTGTTGTAGAAGAGCGCGTAAGTCTCGGCCGACACGGGGTAGCCGTACATCATGCCGTCGTAGGTCAAAGCCTTGGAGCAAAGGGGGAGAGCCTTCTCCCTCACCTCGTCCGCCTTCTCCGTGTAGAGGACGTGGCCTCCTATGGCGAGTGTTCCGAGTTTGTCGTGCGGAGCGGCGAAAACGTCCGGCCCCACGCCCGCAGGCCCGTCGAGGGCGATCTGCCCCACAGCGTCCCCAAGCTCAACGTTTACGAATTTTATCTTTATCTTGGGATGTGTCTCTTCGTAGATTTTTCCGGCCTGCCTTATGAATTCGTCAGGGCCGTTCGTGGACTCCCACACGACGAGAGTCACAGTCCCGTCCTCCGAAACCCTCGGATTCCGCTTGGAACACGAGAAAAGAAAACAGAGAGAAGAAACGGCAAAGAAAGAAAAAACAGCCTTTCCAACCGCCCCCAAAAAACTCATCCTCGTCAACTTCACTTTTTCCCCCTTGAAAAAACAGACCATGGAATCCGTTCACGCTCAATCCGTAGACTCCCTGAACACGAAAGAGCAGCCGACGAAACGCCTTCTCTCCACTTTTTTCCCCGCCACAAGGGAGAGCACGGAATCGACCGCCACGTCACCAAGCCCGCTCGCGTCCACCTTGAGCGCGCTCACTGGCGGATTGCTCGTCGAAAGAAGAACGCTGTCGTGGAAAGACGCGAGCCTGACATCCTTCCCGACCACAAGCCCGGCCGCCTTCAAAACCGACATGACATTCACGCACACGACATCGTCCGAGCAGAGAATCAGGCTCCAGTTTCCATCGCACACGGAGCCGTCTATGTCGTCGGAGTCGGTGCAGACAGCGTACTGGATTCCATCGAACACGGGATTCTCCATGCCCGAAAGGAAGCCGGAGAGCCTGTTGTTATTCGCCTCCACGTCGAGGGAGCCACAAACGAAGAGGACGCTGCCCCTTCCGCCCACGACACCGGCCTTCATCTCACGGAGCACGCACTCCCTCGTGAACGCCTCGCAGCACTCGCTCATCTTGGAGTCCACCTGGCAAACGCCGTCGTCGTCCACGGAGCCTATCACCACGAACGGAAAACCCGCCGACTTCAAGTAGGCCAGATTCCTGTCATCGTGGCGAAGCTGCGTTAGAACAACGCCGTCCACTTTCCTGTTCTGTATGACCTTCTCAAGCTGGTTCTCGGAGCAGCCTTCAGCGTCGCTCATGCACACGAGGACGCTGTAGTCGGATTCGGCAGCCTTCTTCACCATTCCGCTCAGGCACTCGTGGAAGAACATCATCTCCACGCCAGAAGCCTCGAACGGCATCACGGCCGCGATGTTCAGCGTCTTTCGGATGGCGAGGGCCTTCGCCGCCAGGTTCGGGATGAACCCGTGGGCGGAGGCGCACTCGGCGACCCGCCTCTTCGTCTCCTCGCTTATCCGCCTCGAACCGGCGAGCGCCCTTGAGACTGTGCTCTTCGATATCCCCAACTCCAAAGCTATGTCGTCCATCGTGAACGGCCCATTGTGCAAGTGCTTGTCCATAAGACGATTATGCAACCGATTGCACAAATTGTCAAACAAAGATTTCGCGTCATCCAGAAAGCCCCCTCTGCGGTTTCTGGATGACGCTGGACGCGAATCAAAAGTTCCCTACAGCCTCAGACCCCCTCCACACGGGAAACGCCGTCGCCCGACCGGCACGCGAAGAACCCAGCCTCGTAACCGACGACGGACGAATACTTAGATTGGACGCCCTCCACGAAAGATTCTATCGAGTCCTTGTGCACGAGCGCGATGGCGCAGCCTCCGAAGCCAGCGCCTGTCATGCGCGCACCGAGGCAGCCCGGTTCGCTTCTCGCGGCGTCCGCCAGGGTGTCGAGCTCGACGCCCGTAACCTCGTAGAGAGAGCGCAGGGACTCGTGGCTCTCGTTCAAAAGCCCGCCCAGACGGACGAGGTCGTTCCTCTTGAGAGCGGAGACGGCATCCTCCACCCGCCTGTTCTCGTAGACGCAGTGCGCCACCCTTTTCTGGAGGACGGAATCGGAGACGGCGGACTTCACCTCCTCCCACCTCTCCGGGGTCAAGGAACAGAGGGACGGAACGTCCACGCCCGCGCCGTTCAGGAGGGAAAGCGCGCGCTCGCACTCGCCCCTCCTCTCGTTGTATTTGGAGTCGGAGAGCTTCCTGACCTTGTTCGTGTTCATGACGACGAAGCGGTAGTCGCCGAGCTCCAGCGGTGCGTACTCGTATTCGAGCGTGGCGCAGTCGAGCTTCTCGGCGAAATTCTTCTTTCCTGTCGCGATTATGAACTGGTCCATGATTCCGCAGTTCACGCCCATGAATTTGTGCTCGCTCATCTGCCCGAGCTTCGCGATTTCCACGCGGCTTATCGAAAATCCGAACGTCTCGCTCACGGCGTAGGCGAAGCCGCATTCGAGGGCGGAACTTGAGGAGATGCCGCCGCCCGCCGGAATGTTCGACACCATGAGCACCTCGAACCCGCACGGGAATGAGAACCCCATCCCCTTCATCTGGCAGAGGATTCCGTTCAGGTAGTTCGCGTAGTCGTTCTCCTTCTTGAAGGCGAAATCGTCGTCGATGGAGAACTCGAACCTGCCGGGAAAGCGCATGTCGTTGTAGACGACCTTCCTGTCGGCCCGCTTCCTGATGGCCACGTAGAGATACCTGTCGATTGCGGCCGGAAAGACCTTGCCGCCGTTGTAGTCGATGTGCTCGCCGATTATGTTGATTCTGGCCGGAGAGGAGAACACGAAGACCCCGTCCCCGCCCCCGCCGTACATCCTCAGGAATTCCTCCTTGAGCTCGGAAGGGGTGTAGATTCTGCCCGTGAGACTGTCAGCCATTTTCCCTTCCTCCGCAGACTCCGAATTTGAACACCGTGGTTGACTTGTACACTTCGCCGGCTTCCTGCACCATGCTTGGGAATTCCTTCCTGTTCACCGCATCCACAAGACGCTGGCTCTCGAAGCAGACGGCTCCGTACTTCTCGTTCGGGACGCCGCCCTTGCCCGTGCCCTTCAGGAAATTCCCGGAGTAGACCTGCATGCCGACCTGGTCGGTGAGGATGTCCATGCAGATGCCCGTCCTGCCAGAGCGGATGGAGCCGAATTTCACCACGGAGGAACCGTCCTTCCTTCCGCCCGCCACGGCATCGTCGTAGGCGGCTGTGACGAAGCAGTGGTCGTAGCCCTGCCCTATCCTCTTGTCGCACTTGAGGATGTCCCTGCCGACCTTCTTCCATTCCCCGAAGTCGAATTCGCCGTTCTCCGAGACGTCAAGGAACCTTCCAGTCGGAATCAGGCTTCCGTCTATCTCGAGAAGCCTTGTGCTGTCGAGCTTCATCTCGTGGTCCAGAACGCTCGGGATGCCTGAGAAGGCTCCGTCAAGGTTGAAGTAGGAGTGGTTCGTGAGGCTCACCGGCGTCCTCGCGTCGGAGACGGCCCTATACTCGAAACAGAGATTGTCGCTTCCGTCCAGCCTGTACTCGACTGAAACGTCCATGTTTCCGGGGAAGCCCTGCTCGCCCGCCGGGCTCTTCCTTGAGAATGTGACTCCGCAGACTTTTCCGCCGCCCTCTTCGCGCACGAAGCTCTCCGCGTCCCAGAGCATCTTCTCGAAGCGCACGTTTCCGCCGTGCAGGGTGTTCCCGCCGTCGTTCATGTCGAGCGCGTATTTCCTGCCGTCGAGCGTGAACGCCGCGCCCGAAATCCTGTTCGCCACGCGCCCCACGACAGCCCCCCTGGAGTCGCCGCACTGTCTGTAGCCCTCCAGCGTGTCGCAGCCGAGGACGATGTCGGTGGCGCGCCCGTCCCTGTCCGGAACGAAAAGTTCCGTGATTGTGCAGCCGAAATTCATGACCGAGAAGGACACCCTTCCGTTCGAGAGCGAGAAGAGCCTGACCCCGTCCGAAAGAGGCTTCTCCTCCACGCGCATCTCTCCGCCATCAGAGGCGAGGAAGCCCCTGAGGCATCCGCCGTCCTGAACGCATTTTTCTTCCATTTGTTTCCCCCTTTTTATTATGGAACTTTGATTTTTATGATTTTTTCATGATTTTTCTTAACGGGAAAGCGGTCAAATCCTGTCCGTGAACCGCCTGAAAGCGGCCCTTCCCGCCTCGTCGCACTTGAATACGCCCGCGTGGGAGAGGACCTTCGCAAAGACAAGGCCGACCTCCCTCTTCAGGATGTCGTCCACGTTCCCGGAATCGATGCTGGAGTTGCGGGAGCGGATTTCGTCCACCCAGTCGGCGTGCTTGGAAAGCGCCTCGTCGCCCCTGATGTCGATTCCCCCCACAATGGCATCCGCGAGCCTGGAAAGCTCCTCCTTCAGCCTGCCGGGGAGAATCGCCAAGCCCATCACCTCAATCAGGCCGATGTTCTCCTTCTTTATGTGGTGCAGCTCCGCATGGGGATGGAAGACGCCGAGCGGATGCTCCTCCGTGGCGATGTTGTTCCTGAGCACCAAATCCATCTCGAACTTCCCGTTCCTGAATCGGGCTATCGGGTTCAATGTGTTGTGCCTCACGCCGTCCGTCTCGGAGAATATGAACGCGCCCTCGTCGGTGTAGTCCCTCCACTTCCTGAGAATCCTGTCCGAAAGCTCCACAAGCCTCCCGGCGTCCTTCGACGCGATTCTGATGACGCTCATCGGCCACCTGACGATTCCGCACTCCACGTCCTTGAAGCCCTCCACCTGGAACATCCTCTCGTAGGGGGCCTTCGCCATCGGAAAATCGTAGGCTCCGCCCTGGAAATGGTCGTGGCTCAGGATTGAGCCTCCCACAATCGGGAGGTCGGCGTTGCTCCCGAGCATGTAGTGCGGGAACTGCCCGACGAAATCGAGGAGCCTCTCGAACGTCCTTCTGGATATCCTCATCGGAGTGTGCTCGAAGTTGAAGACGATGCAGTGCTCGTTGTAGTAGACGTACGGCGAATACTGGAAGCCCCACTCCTCCCCGGCGAGTTCCAGCCGGATTATCCTGTGGTTTCCCCTCGCGGCGTGGTCGAGCCTTCCAGCGTACCCCACGTTCTCCTTGCATAGGAGGCAGAGAGGATACCCCGTCTGCTTCATGTTCTTGGCGGCGGCTATCGCCTTGGGGTCCTTCTCCGGCTTGGAGAGGTTTATCGTGATGTCCAGCTCCCCGAATTCCGTCTCGACCTTCCACTTCACGTCCTTCGATATCCTGTATCGGCGGATGTAGTCGGTGTCCTTTGAGAATTCGTAGAAGAATCCGGTCGCCTTTCTCGGAGATTTCCTGTAAAGGCTCCAGAATTTTTTGGAGACCTCGCTAGGCTTTGAGACGAAGACCGACATGAGCCTCGTGTCGAACAAATCCCTGTACGCAACCGAATCCTTCACAAGCCCCTTCTCCACGGCGTAGTCGAGGATTTCGGAGAGGATTCCCTCCAGCTCCCCCTTCTCCACGACGGGAAGCTCCCCCGCCTTCTCCATGCCGTCGAAGCCGTCGAGTCCGAGTTCCATGAGGAGCCTGTTCTTCGCGAACACGACGTCCTCCTCTTCTATGAGTCCAACGGCAAGCGCGTAGGACGCGAGCCTGTTTATGTTGTCGAAAATATCCATACATTCAATTCAAGCACCTTTTCCGCTTTCGCGCAACCGATTGCACGCCAAAATTTTCGGCACACCAAAAAATTCCGCGCGAGAAGAATCCGCTCACTTCACGGAGAATTCAACGCTGTCGGTCTCCCCCGCGCACTCCACCGTCACGACATGCTCGCCCCTCGTCGCGTCCATGTTCATCATGAAAGGACGCTCCAACCGCGAAATCTCCTCTCCGTCGAGGAGGACACGCGCCACGCCGTCGTCTCCGCCGACCGCCTCGAACCTGACGAACTGCCTCAGGCGCAACTTGCTCTCGTCGAAATAGTAGACGCCGCCCGACTTGGGGCTTGTTATCCTGAGAGGCTCCGAACCGTAGTCTATCGAAGCCGCATCCGAAGAGAGCCACCTCTGGTAGCCGCTCGGAAGGAAAAGCCCGTTCCTCTTGTGCCATGTGCACCTGCCAACCTTCTCTTCAGCCCCCTCCTTGGGGACGTACTCAAGGACTGTCGAATTGCAGAACTCGCACGGAAGCTTTCCAGAAACGGAGCAGACTTTCCTCTTCACGAACCCCTCAGGCTCGTCGAAACCAGGATTTCCCCGGCCGCCGCGCTCAAGGTAGTCGAGGATTGATTTCGCGGTGGAGGCCGGCAGGGAGCTTCCCGTCTTTCCGATGACCGTGTTCCCGCTGAAATTCCCCATCCAGACGCCCACGGAGAAATTCTTGGTCGCGCCCAGCGCGACTATGCTCTGGTACTGGTTCGCGGTTCCCGTCTTGAATATGGAGGGGTAGTCGGTCTCGAACGTCTGGAAGTAGCCGAAGCCCATCGCGCGCGCGTTCTTGTCGGAGAGAATCGAGCAGATGAGCCTTGCGGTGTCGGGAGAGTAGACGCGGACGCCCCCGCCAGAGCCGGGTGAAACGAGCATTCCGTCGCACACGAACACCCTGAACGCCTCCGAAAGCTCCCTGAGCGAAACCTCGCCCGCGCCCAGCGCCAGCCCCAGGTCCGCCCGGAAGCCGCTGCCGTCATCCACGAGCGACCTGAAGCCGAGCCTCTCAAGAGTCCGCATGTAGCTCTCCACGCCGATTTCGTCCAGCAGCGCGACCGCCGGGATGTTCAGGCTGGAGGCCAGCGCGGTCCTCAGGCGCACGGGTCCGTTGAAGCGGTTGTTGAAATTCTGCGGAATGTAGAGATTGGACTCTCCGAACTCCGTCGGGACGTCGGCCAGCACGTCGGTCGGAAGCCGCCCCCTGTCCAGCGCAAGTGCGTAGAGGAAGGGCTTCATGCTGCTTCCCGGCTGCATCCTGTTCAGAACTCCGTCTATCTGGCCGCCGCCGTCGCTGTCGTCCCAGCCCTCGCTGCCGACCCAGGCGAGAACGTCGCCGGTCCTGGAATCGCAGACGAAGACGGCGGCGTTGGAAATCCTCGAATCCTTCGCCTTCAGCACGGCCGCGCCCACGCACTCGGACGCGAACTTCTGCAGGGCGGAGTCCACGGTCAGCACCACCGACGGAAGCGTGCAGCGGCCAGCCCTCCCCCTCCTGTCGAACGCTCCGGACGACTTCAAGAAGCGGACGTAGTGCGGGAACGAGAACGGATACCTGAATTTCTTCTCCAGCCGGTTCCTCATGCTCGGGTTTCTCGGAATCGAGGCGAGGGTGGAAATCTCGTCGGCGGCAAGATTTGAAAGCTCCTTCTCGTAGAACGTCCTCGCGGTGGTCGCGACCCCCTCGCAGTTCTTCCCGAACGGGACGTTGTTCAAGTACAACTCCAGAATGCGCCTCTTCGAGAGCTTCCCCTCGATTCTGACCGCGTTCACCGAATCCTTGATTTTGGCGAGGAAGTCGCGCCTTTCGGACGGGGAGACCATCCTCGAAAGCTGCATGGTTATCGTCGACGCCCCAGAGACCTTGCGGCCGCCCGAAAAATTCTGGAAGGCGGCCCTCGCCACGGCGAGCGGGTCCACCCCGAAATGCAGGAAGAACCTCCTGTCCTCAGCCTCCACGAAACCGTCCCTGACGGCCCTGGGAATCTCGGAGTACGGAACGAACTCGCGCCGAAGCCCCCCGTCCAGCGGAAGAATCTGGACGAGGACGCCGTTCCTGTCGAAAACCCTGGTGCTCACGTCCCTGTCCTCGAACCTCGAAAGCTCGGGAAAGGGAAGGACGAAGAGAAGGAGACGGAAGAGCGCGACGAAGAGGAAAACGCGGCCGGCGGCCTTGAGGAACTTTCCGCCGGCGTTTTTCGCTGAAAACAATTTGACTTTTTTGAAATCCATTCAACAAAAATACATTCAATACGAAAAAAAATCCCGAACCCAGGCCCGGGGAATCGATTCTCCATCGACGCCACCGGGCCTGAATCCGGGAAGCGAAAGCGGGACGTCAGCGTCCCCCGGTCAGAGCAAGCCTATTTCGCGAGGCCTGAAACCTGCACGGTTCCAATCGTAGGAGCCTTGCCCTTCGCGATGTCGATCGGGTTTCCGTTGTATCCGTAGAGCTCTATCCTGAGCATGATTGTCTCCCCGGCGGCCACGTCGATTGCGTCGAGCAGGCCCTCGTCGTCGTAGACCTTCTTCGCGCTGCGGCACTTCCTTGTCGTGTCGTCGAGAATCTCCTCCACCTTTCCGCCCCTCAACACGGAGACGAGGACGCCGATGTTGGATGTTCCGTGGTTTCCGTAAGAAACCGCGATGGACTTTATCTGCAGGTCCTTCTGGGCAGTGAACGGGAAGTCGACATAGATTTTGTCGTCGCCCTCGATTTTTGCCGGGAAGCCCTCGTAGGAGATTCCGCCGTCAGAGAAGCTGGCGTTGAACTTGGACGGGTTGCAGGCCCACTTTCCGGTCTTTCCGAACGGAACGGCCTTTCCGACGGTGGCCACGGCCGCGTTGTCGCTCTCGCCCTCGAGCGTGTTGGAAGCCTCGACGCTGCCGAACCATGTCGCGGTGTACTCGTTCGGATTGACCTTGAGAATCTTCACCTGGACCTCTCCGGAAACCTTGTTCGAATCCCTTGAAGTGGCCTTTACGGTGACGACCTTGTCCTCCGCGTTCGCGCCGGCCTTGAGGACTCCGAATTCGTTAATCGAAGCCGCGCCCTCGTCGGAGACAGACCAGACGTAGTCGGTGTTGGAAGAAAGGACAGGCTCGAGGGCGGCAGCCATCTGCACCTTCGCCCTGGCCTTGAGCTCCTTCACGTCGTCCTGGGCGGAGACCTTGATGGACTTCACGGGGACGAATTTGATTTTCGGGTCGGTCTCGACGACAATCTTCGAGATGAAGGTCGTCTCCAAGGCCTTTATGACGACCGTGCCCTTCTTGTTGTAGACGACATACGAATCGGCAACGACCTTGACCTTCGAGCCGTTGTTGAAGTCCATCAGCTCGTCGCCCTGCTTGTCGAACGAAACAGAGACCTTTCCCTTGTTGAGTCCGTAGACCGTAACGAGGCACTTCGAATCGACAGGGAAGGAGATTGAGCTTCCGGCCTCGCCGACCACGCACGGAACCTCAGACTTGGCGACGTCGGCGCCGGCGTCGGCGAACCCGTCAAGCGAAAGCCCGTCGAACGAGGCTGCCTTCGAGAAGTCGTAGACCGTAAGCTTGGCCTCCTTCTCCCCCGACGCGATTTCCTTGGACTTGTCGGCGGCCACGCTCCAGCCGTTCTTCTTTATGAAAGAGTCGATGTCCCAGACTCCCTCGTAGTCCTTCCTGAAGGCGTTCCTCGAGAAGTCGAAGACCCTGTTCAGGATTGCGCGGCGGCCCGAGTACTCGGCGGCAAGCTCCTTCTTGGAAAGGACGTCGTCCCTGCCCTTCGCCTCGACTCCGAGAGTCTTGAGCGAAGCCTCGTCGATTTTCCATCCGATTGTCGTCTTTCCCGCACCGTCGGCGAGGAGAGGCTCACCCTTCCAAATCTCCTTGTCGACGCCGCTCAAGCTTGTGTTGACGTAGGCGACTTGGTTGTAGTAGCCGGAATTCCACGGGGTGCGCGCGAGGGCGAACGACTGCGGAACCTCACCGGCCGGAGTGTCGTCGCGGACGACCTTCGAGTTGTAGATGACGAGGCCCTTTCCGGCCTTCGTTCCGTAGTTCATCCTGGGCGCGCCGATTATGCACTGCGACTTCTCGTCGAAAAGGGCCTTTATCTCGCAATTCTCGAACAAGGCCACGACTCCCGAGGCCTCCATCCAGATGAAATCCGTGTCGCCCTCAACATAGCAGTCGTAGAACCAGGATTTTCCCGTCATGCGGAGGGTGTCCTGGTGGGACTTGAAGGCGCAGTTGTAGGCCGCGAGGGTTCCGGTCGAGTCGAAGCCGATTGTCTCGGCCTGGGTGTTGGAGCCCTTGCCGGTCTTCCTCGAATAAGTGTTCTCAACCGTGAGATTCTCAAGGGTAAGGTTTCCGCTGCCCTCGAATTCGAAGATGCACCTTCCGTTCTGGGCGGAAGCGGCCCTCTTCTGCTTGTAGAGGTCCCCGTCGTTGCTCTCGGAAATCAGGACGTCGCTTCCGTACTTCTTCGAGGACTTTCCTGAAATCTTGATGTCCGCGGGTCCCTTGTAGTAGAGGACCTCGCTGTAGGTTCCAGGCTCGAGCTCGATGCTGTAGGAACCCGGGCCAGAAATAGAGTCCAAGGCCCCCTGGATGCTCGGGAATTCCTTGCCGTCGAGCGTGATTTTGTTCGCGAAAGCCGAGGCTCCGACAAGAGCGAGAGAAGCCAGGGCAAAACCGAATTTGATTTTTTTCAAAACATGCCTCCATTTTTGAATCATGAGAAGGGGGCTGCAGGACGGAAACACAGGGGAACGACCCGGAGGATTCCTTCCGGCAGGCGGCCTTCATCGATATTTCAATAATAGAACAAAAGATATTGAATATTCCTACATCTTATTGAACAGTTCGTGAATCCCGGGCGCGAAATACGATTTGCGGAGAGGGTCACATCCGGTTCATGAGGGATTTCGCGGTCTCGGACGCGGAGCGCAGCCCGACCGAGAAAAGCTGGGGCAGGAGGACGAGGAACATTTTCGGGGAGGACCGGCCGCCGCGCGCCCTCCACGCCCTGCACAGCCGCGCCCAAATCTTGAAGACGGTCGGAATGAACACGACCAGCATCGAGACGGCGAGGGCGAACCTCGGCTCCTTTCCGAAGGGGAGGAACCTCCTCAAGAAGACCTCGATCGACTCCACCCCCATCCGTATCTGCACGGAGCTGGAAGTCCCGAACAGGACGGAGCAGCTCTGCACGCAGGCGCAGAACCTCAGGCAGAAGCCCAATGTCGACACGTCCGCAACAGAATCAAGAAAGGCAATCTTGAGGACGCGGAGCGAGCCGACGGCTAAAAGCCGCCAGCCGCCGTTCGAGGGACCGTCATCCGCGCCGGAGAAGGCCACGGAGATAAGAGAGCACGAGAGGACCAGGAAATTCATCACGTAAAGGAACGCGCCGTAGTACAGAGCCGGCTTCAAATCCCGCAGGATTGCGCGGACGGAGAAGCCGATGGAGAGGGACAGGAGGGCGAACGCAGGAATGAAGCAGGCGGAGACCCGCCAGTCCAAGGAAAACAGCAGGATGTTCAGGGCGGGAACCGCCAGTATCTTCACCCACGAAGGCATCCTGTGGACGAACGAGCGGCCCTGCGCGTAGCTGAAAATTGGAAGCTCTGACATGGCGGCCTCACCAGAGCAAGTCTTCGACGGACGAATAGCTCGCGAGGGGATTCCTTATGTTCCACTTCCCCAAGTCCTCCCGAAGCCCCTCGGCCGGAGTCCCGTCGAAGACCTTCTCCCCGCGGAACAGGACGATGAACCTGTCGGCCAGGGCGAGGCACTTCTCAAGCTCGTGCGTCAGGACGATCACGGTCCTCCCCTCCCCCTTCAAACCGGAGAGAAGGGCGTTCACCTGCCTGACCCCGCCGTAGTCCAGATTCGCGTACGGCTCGTCGAAGATTATTATCGGATTCTCCATGGCTATCATGCAGGCCACCGCCAGCCGCCGCTTCTGCCCCCCGGAAAGGAACCGGGCGGGAAAGTCGGCCCGGCCGAGCAAATCCGTCCTCTCAAGCGCGGACTCCACAATCGCCTCGACCTCGGCCCTGGACTTCTTCTGGTTCCGGGGTCCCACCGACACGTCCTCGCGGGGGGTCTCGCCCAGAATCTGCGTGTCCGCGTCCTGGAAGACCAGCCCCACGCCGCCGAAGACCGACACGCTGCCGGAATCCGGCTTCTCAAGGCCCGCCATGATCGACATGAGGACGCTCTTTCCGGAGCCGTTCTCCCCGCCGACGACAGTCAGCCCACCCCTGTCCAGCGAGAACGAGACGTCTTTCAACGCCTCCTGAACGCCGCCGAACGTCCTGTACGACTTCCGCACAGAATCCACGACAATCCTTCCACCAACAACACTTTCCATGACTCCGCCCCACACCTCAAATCAATCGTTGAAATACTGGGCGACGACCGGCCTGATTCTCAGGGAGAGGAGGACGACCGCCACGGTCTTTACCAAGTCCAGCGGCAGGAAGGGGAGGAAGAACATTCCGACGAAGACCTTCAAGGCCCCTGCCGCGCCAACCTCCTGACCGACCAGGGCCGCGTCCATGCCGAGCTTCTGGACGACGGCCTCGGAGTATGTCTGTCCGGAGTAGAAGGCAAGCACATAGAAGATTTCGGGGATGTAGAGGGCGAGCATGCCGGAAAGGGCGGCCGCGGAAATCCTCGCCACGCGGGCGGCGGAAACACGCCTCTCGTCGACGGACGACCTTCCCGAGAGCAGGCCGGCGACCAACGCCCCAAACACGAAGCCTATCCTGTAGCCGCCGTTGACGTTCGCGAGCAGGGCGAAGCCGCCTATCCAGCCCGCGAATATCGGCACGCCGAGCAGGCCGACCAGGGTGAAGAGGGCCGAGGGAGCGGCTCCGTAGACGCCGCCTATAAGGATGGCGGTCAGCACGCACATTGCGTTCTGGAGCACGACTCCAGTCTGCAGGCCGGGGAGCGGGACCCGGAAAAAGCCGGCCACGCAAATCACTGCGGCGAAAAACGAAACTATCACGATTCTTAGAATTCTCTTGTCCATTGTTATTGTAAACTCCATTGCACAGGCATTTTAGTTTACAAAATCTACGCAATTTGAGCCTGCGCTGTCAACTCTCCGGAAAAAAAACGGGGGGCTTTCTTGGAGGAGTCGAAAAAGCCGTTTTTCGGCCCCCCCCCGTACAGCGTCGTAGAGGGGCCTAGGACGCGTCCGACCCCAAAATGGGGAAATTACCCAAAAAAGTCGAGAAAGCCTCTCTAAACGAATCCTCGAAGGGATTTTCTTTCATATATATTTATATATAAACATATATATTTATATACGTACGTATATATGCACATATATAAATTTTATATATACTGATATATATTTATATATGCACGTATATAAATATATACATTCATATATATAA
>CAMHLH010000030.1 GCA_946185925.1 uncultured Treponema sp. | reverse complement strand
CTTTCTTTATGACGACGAGGACCTTCTCCATCCTCTTTCTGACATTCGTCTCCTCGAGAATCTTCTGCTGCTCCTCCCTGTCGTCGTTCAATATGGTCGCGACGAAATCGGAGATTTTCCCCGGATTCTCGATGTTGACCATGTTGAGCCGAATCTCCTCGGTGAAGAGCGGATTGTGCTCGCTTATCTCCTTCATCTCGCTGACGACGGCGCGGGTAAGAGCCTTCACCTCGAACGTGTCGGTCTCCTCGTCCTCGAGATACTCGACAGAGGCCAAGAACGGCGGCGTAGACGACAAAGCCCTTGTGATGCGGAAACGCTTTATCGTCGATACGAATATGTTGACGCTTCCGTCTGGCAGATTAACCTTGCGGATGATTTTTGCGAGGGTTCCGACCTTGTACAAATCGGACATGGAAGAGCTTTCATCGTCGCTCTTCGTCAAGACGAAGCCGATGAAGCCGTTACCCGCCTCCATGGCCTTCTCCACGGTCATGGTGTCCTCTGGCGAACTGAGCACCATTGGAGCATATATTCCTGGGAAAATAGGATGACCGGCGAGCGGCATTATGAACAGACGAGGCGGCAGAAATTCGTCGATGGACATGAGCGCGTTGTTCAAAACGGATGTTATCGACGAAGTGAGGGCCTTTTCGATTTTCTTCTGGAACTTCTTGTCGTCCTTTCCGTCAGAGGCATCAGCGCCATTCTTGTTCCTTGAAATCTTTATCTCGAAGAGCTTCCTGCCCTTTGGAAAATCCTGATTGTCGACCAAGCCCCCTTCAACAACGTCCGGCTCCGAGTTTCCACTTTCATCTGAACCAGTTTCGTCATTCTGGGACTTTTCATCCCCTCCGAGACTTTCTGAATCTGCATTCTCTATCTGATTGTCTTTTTCGATGTTTTCGGAATCTTTTACATTATCAACATTCTCGATGCTTTCGATGTTATCATTCTCGATGTTTTCGTTGTTTTCGTTTTCAGTCATGACTTCAATATAACAAAAGCCCATTTCGACGGCAAGAAAAAACCGCAGGGCGCAAAAACCAAAGCACCCTGCGGCCGTCAAAAATCAGTTGGACGCCTCCAAAATCACCTGAGCGATTCGAGACCGATGTTTATCAAAATCTTGTCCTGGTACCAGTCCGGCTTTATCGAGAATTCGCTGCTCGAATAACCGTCGGCCGTCGCCCTGACCCTCCAGATTTTCATCGTCTTTTTTTCGTACTCCGTCAAATCCTTGAACGGAACATACTTTTTCTTGCTGTTCTCCACGGTTATGACGGCGTTCTTTATGACTTTCTCGGTCTTCAAGTCGACAACAGTAGGAATCACGACTATCTCCCTGTTCTTCTGCATTCCGCTGTACTGGACGGCAAGCTCCTCTATCCAGATTTTCTCCGGCACAAGGTTCTTCTCCTTGTCATCGCTCAAATCTATCTTTATGGTCTTCCAGATGATGTACGAACCAAAAACGAGTTTGACCCTGTAGTTTCCGCCCTTGACATAGAACAAATCAGAAGAGTAGTAGTTGAACATTGATTTCTTCTGCCCCTCCGTGAGTTCCGAAGGTTCCATGAGGCTGAAGTTGACGGAACTGTCCGAAATGTCGTCCTCCTTGTCATCCCCCTTGCACACAACGTCGCTCGGATTCGCCTTGTCGTCCTTGTAGAAGTAGGCGACAATCGGGAAATTAACACCGTCGACGCCAGCGTCCTCCTTCGGAGTCTTCATTATCAGTCGGGCAGCCTTGAACGAGCCGTTGTCCCTGTACGCTATCTTCTGCATGCGGTAATCAGCCGCGCGCTTCTCCTGCAGATTCCATGCGACTATGCCAATCAAGACTGCGGCCAAGACCGCGCTCACGATACCGAGCGCAATCGGCTTCCGCGGCTTGAAGAAGACGATTCTGTGGTGCTCGCCCTTGTCGCAGGCCTTCACGGCGGTCTCAAGCTCCTTCTCAAGCCTGTCAGTCTCGAATTTTGAAAGATACTTGTCGAGAACCTTTATGACGCTGGAAATCGAGCACCTTGCGCTTGGATTGAATTTCAGCATCTTCTTGAGCATGCAGAGAATGCTCAGCGGTATAGAAGAATTCAGCTTCCGTGGGTCGTTGTTGAATTTTCCCTTCCTGATGGCCGCCATGACATTCTCGTTCGGCTTCAATGTGCCAAGGTCGATTGGCATGTCGAACGGCTTCTCCCCTGTGAGCATCTCGTAGAGCATCACACCCATCGAGAACACGTCGGCCTTCTCGTCAACCTCGCTCGAATCCACGGCCTGCTCGGGCGACATGTACGACGGGGTTCCGAGAATGGCTCCGGCTACCGTCAGCGAGTCCCCGCTTTCGGACGCTCCATCATCCGAGTCGATGTCCTCGGAGTCAATCGAAGTGTCCTCCATCTTGTCGTTCGCCGCGATTCCGAAGTCCGTGAGCTTTATCTTTCCGTCTTTCGAGATAAGTAGATTCCCCGGCTTGATGTCCCTGTGGACGATTCCGTTGGAATGCGCGAACTGGAGACCGTAGCAGGCCTCGCGAAAAATGAAGAGAGCGAGAGCGGTTCCAATCGGGCCTTCGTTGGCCCAATCAGAATTCGGGTTGTCGTTGATTTCAGATGCCCTGTACTGCTTGTATTTTTCCAGAAGAGAGTCCAAAGAAGAGCCGTCAATCAACTCCTCCACAAAATAGCTGCCCTTTCCGATTTTGAAATACTCGTAGGTGTTGACGATGTTGGGGCTTTGGAGATCGCGGAGAATCTTCGCCTCCTGCTTGAACCTCTCCTCGGCGTTCCTGTTGTCCTTGAGAATCTGCTTCTTGATTATGACTTTCTGCTGCAGGTCAGGGTCGAAGCCTATGTAGACGGCACCCATTCCACCCTGGGCGAGTTTTTTTATGACATCGTACTTTCCAATCTTCCTAGTTTTTTTTCCAGCCGATGAAGTTTTTGAAGAAGAGACTGCAACGGTCGCCGACGGCGAATCGGCAACGGTCTTGGCCGCTGCAGCCGAGGGGCCTGCGACAGTCTTCAGAGCGGCGGTTTTCGGAGCCGAGGCCCTTGGCGCTGAACGAACCGGAGCAGAAGCCACTGTCTTTGCAGGGGCATGACCAGCAACGGCCTTAGCCACAGGTTTTGAACCGCTCCCCGCTGCGACTGTTTTCGCAGGAGAGGAAGAGGCAGACCGCGCCGGCTTCTTTGGGGCGGCTGCGGCAGCGACTGTTTCATCATTGTTTGCCATTTTTTTCTCCATGATTACTACTTTTTTTATATTTGTGATTACCGATTTGGACAAACATCGTATATGTCCGAATCAGGATTGAATTTTTTTCCATAACGGACAAGGGACACATACTCCCTTTCGGGATTGTGAATCTGTATGAAGCGTCCCCCCTGCCGTGTCAGATAGACATCCGGGACGGGTCTGTGTCCAGCTATCCAGACCGAAGTCTTCAATGGATTGTTCAACACGCTTAACAATCCGCCCTTGTAGAGGTTTTTCATTGTTCCGTCGACAGTGTTGCCGGAAACAGTATCATTCGCGGTCCATGTCAAACCGAACACAACATCATCGCTGGCAAGTCCGTTCACGATGTCGTCCCTGCTGAAAACCTTCGCTGGCTCCGCATGGCTGACAACGCAGTTCTTGAACACGGCGCACAAGGGAAGCGCCATCTCGAATCCGCTTATGCAGTGAAGCAGAACGTCGTCGTAGAAAATCCTGACGAATTCGGAACACATGATTCCTTCCTCGCAGAATTTTCTGAACCCCCTGTTGCCAAAATCCAGATTGACCCCCGGCTCGTAGGTGGCGTTCTTTATATTCTCGTGATTTCCCTTCAATATGTGGAAATTTCCAGGAAAAGTCGTCTTCAAAAAAAACAGGACTTCCAGTAGCGAGAGGTCCTCACGCATCTCCTCAAGCATCGCCTGACTTTCGGAGAATCGAGAAGGGTCCTCTCCGTCGTAGAAGTAGGCGCAGAAATCCTCGTAGGCCATATTCCACCTGTCCCTGCCTCTGGCTTCCGCATGGAATATGTCGCCGACGCAGCATACAATCAATTTTTTTTCAATCAAAAGCTGAAGAACAGACTCGCCATAGTCAGGAACTATGAAATCAAGCAAGTCAAGTATGAAATAGCCCCTTGCGTGCAAATCAGGAACGACGATTGTCGGCAAATCCTTGTATTTGGCGGAAGTGAAATCAAGAAGTCCTCCTGGACCTCCAGCGGAATCAGGAATGCGATACGACGAATCCTCGGTCTCCAAAACAGAGGAGGCCTCATTGCACAACGCAACCAGGCTGTCGTATCCCGGCAGCCCCTTTTGGTCGAGGAATTCTTCTATGTGTTTTCTTATTTCGAATTTTGAAAGCAAAATGTCTTACCACCAGCAGCACAAAAAACGCCTGAGAAGCAAATTCGTTCCTCAGGCGGACTTTTTTATGCCAAAACCAATGTAGAGGATCCTATGGTTATTTTGTCACCAGGATTCAGCTTGGTCCAGTTGTCACCATCGGCGATTCTGTGACCATTCAAGAAAGTCCCGTTCGTGCTGCCCTCGTCCTTCACGAAATAGACATCCTTGATTTTTTGGATTGTGGCATGGACGCGGCTGGCAAGCTTGTCGTCCACAACGATAGTGCAGTCGGGATTTCTTCCGATTGTCATTTTAGCAACAAGACCTATTTTCTGCTTGTTGAACATGAGATAAGAAACTGGGGCACCCTCGGCGATTTTTTCCAAATGCTGCCCAACAGTGCATGATGATGTGATTGTTTGTTCCATAATTTAAATTATAGTCCATATCATTTCAAACTGCAATTTTTTTTTGCAAGTTAGAACCTACAAAATATAACGAGAAAGATCCTGGTCCTGGACGACATCGCTCAAACGCCTGTTAACATAGTCGGCGTCTATCGTCACAGTCTCACCGGCATGCTCGTCTGCATCGAAGCTGATTTCCTCAAGCACCTTCTCCATTATCGTGTGCAGTCTGCGCGCACCGATGTTCTCGCTTTTCGCGTTGACATCCTCGGCGAGGAAGCTCATTCTGTCAATCGCGTCGTCCGTGAAGACTACCTTCACCCCCTCAGTCTCAAGAAGTGCCGTGTACTGTTTTGTCAGGGCATTCTTCGGCTCAAGGAGAATGCGCTTGAACTCGTCCTTTGTGAGGGAGTCAAGCTCGACACGAAGAGGAAAGCGCCCCTGCAGCTCAGGAATCAAGTCGCTGGGCGCGGAAAGGCTGAAGGCACCCGCCGCGATGAAAAGAATGTGGGTCGTATCCACGACGCCGAATTTCGTATTCACCTTGGAGCCTTCGACAATCGGCAGGATGTCGCGCTGCACGCCCTCCCTGCTGACCTGTCCGCTGGAAGAAGCGTTCTTGGTCGCGATTTTGTCGATTTCGTCTATGAATATGATTCCGCTCTGCTCCACTCGCTCCTTTGCCCTGTCGGCCACATTGTCGGCGTCTATCATGGAATCGAGGACCTCTTCCTCCACAATCTTCCGGGCCTCCTTGACAGAGACCATGCGCCTTTTCTTGTTCCTTCCCGAGAGCATGTCCTGAATGTCCATCATGCCGCTCTGCAGGTCGTCCAGACTTCCTCCTGCGAAAAAGCCCATGCCGACATTCGAGCTTCCACGGGATTTGTTCACTGTCAGCTCAAGCAGTCTGTCCTCAAGTTTTCCCTCCCTGAGCCACTGCCTGAACTTTTCGCGGGTCTCCGGAGAAACCGTAGGCTTCTGCTTTGCCACGTCTGCATCGACCGGCAGACTTTCTCCGTTCGAGTCCTTCAAAGAATCCGCGTCGACTTCAGAGCCGGGAAGCAGCAAATCCAAAAGCCGCTCCTCCACCTTGGGCTCAGCGTCCTTCCTCATCGATTCCTCGACTTCCCTCTTCACGTTGTTGAAGCCCACAGCCATCAAATCGCGCACCATGCTCTCGACATCGCGCCCTACATAGCCGACTTCTGTGTATTTCGTTGCCTCCACCTTTATGAATGGGGCGTTGACGAGCTTCGCGAGCCTGCGCGCAATCTCTGTTTTTCCAACACCGGTAGGCCCAATCATCAGAATGTTCTTCGGCGCAACCTCGTCCTTTATCTCGTCAGACAGATGGATTCTCCTCAACCTGTTTCTGAGAGCCACCGCCACCGACTTCTTGGCATTTTCCTGTCCTATTATGTACTGGTCGAGTTTTTCGACTATCTGTTTTGGTGTGAGTCCTTCCAATTTCTTCTCCATTTCGTATAAGTTTCGTCCATCAGGATTTTCAATTTTTGTCAGATTTCTTCTATTGTAATATGGTCGTTCGTGTATATGCAGATTTTTCCGGCAATCCTCAAGCTCTTCTCAGCGATTTCCTTGGCGGAAAGCTCCGACGAATCCAGGAGGGCCAAAGCGGCCGAATAGGCGTAGTTTCCGCCCGAACCGATTGCCAATGCGTAGTTTTCGCTGCTTCCGTCCCCCAGAACGCTGTACTCAGGCTCGATTACGTTTCCGTCGCCCGAAATCAGCAGTATTTTCGAAGAATCGGCGACAAGAAGCATGGCCTCAAGCTTCTGCAGGCTCCTCTCTGTCCTCCACATCTTCGCGAGTTCCACGGCGGCGCGGGTTATGTCTCCGCTGTGCTCCTTCAACTTCTCCTCGAATTTGTCCAGCAGGGTAAAAGCGTCCGCCACACTCCCCGCGAATCCGGTCAGAACCTTGCCGTTGTAGATTTTTCTGACCTTGCGTGCGTTCCCCTTGCAGACAGTGTTCCCCATAGTGACCTGTCCGTCTCCGGCCATTGCGACCTTTCCATCGCGCTTGACCGCTATGACGGTCGTGCTTCTTATTTTTACGTCATCGTTCATCTTTTTTTCCTCCATGTGGATGGGCTTTGTTGTATAGTTCTATCATTTTTTCAGTGCTTATGTGGGTGTACCTTTGGGTGGTCGAGATGCTCGAATGCCCGAGAAGCTCCTGCACAAGCCTCACATCAGCTCCGTTGGTCACCATGGCAGTGGCGAACGTGTGCCTGAACGCGTGGGGCGAGACGTGGTGGTTGGTTCCTTCCCCGCCAGAATACCTGCAAAGTATGTATGAAATTCCCCGCACGGAGAGTTTTTCCCCCCGCTGGTTCACGAAGAATGATTTTTCCGCCTGAAGACTCAGAATCCCAAAACGGCTCTTTCTGTCCTCCACATACGCCCGCATCGCATTTCTCGCGTCCTCGCCGAAATAGACGATTCTGTCCTTCCGCCCCTTTCCGGTCACAAGCGCCTGCGAATAATCGGAAGAGACGTCCGAAAGCTTCAAGCCAGCAACCTCGCTCACACGGCAGCCAGACGAGTACATCATCTCGAAGAGGGCACGGTCGCGCTTCTCCCAGAGCAGTTCCTTCACCGTCGGCTGGGCGCAAAGTTCATCGACCTCCGCCTGCGTCATGAAACGCGGAAGCCTTTTTGGGGTCTTTACCGATTTTATCGCGAGAGACGGATTGATGTCGATGTAACCGAGTTTCCTGCAATAGGCGAACATGGAGCGGAAGGCCGCTATGAAGCGGTTTATGCTGGCTGCGGCCCTCTTCTTCTTTGAAAGCTCGCCGATGCAGAGTCTGAGGCTCTCGGTCGTGACCGAGCGGATGTCCGCATGGCGAATGATTCCCGGCATTTCCATCAACTGCTCAAGGTCTCGCTTGTAGGCGGCCACTGTGTTGTCGGAAAGAACCAGAACGGCTTTCAGGTAGACAAGATACTCGCTGACGCACTCGTAGAGAGTGTGGCGGTCGGCATTCAAAGAGCCGGATACGTCCGCTCCTGGCGGCTGGACAGCAGGAGCGGAATCTGCCACGATTTCGACCTCTTCCATCAGTCCTCTGAATCGGCGAGAGCGTCGAGGCTGTCATCTCCGGTCTCGGAATGCAGATAGTCACAGTTCGGGTTGATGCAGGACTTGTAGGTTCCGTTCTTCTTGTCGAACTTCTCGACTAGGAACCAGCCACATTTTGGGCAGACAGAACCGACAAGCGGCTTGAAATGGGTAAGGAAACTGCACTTCGGATAGTTGGAACATCCAAAGAACGAGCGTCCCCTTCCCTTCGACTTTCTTTCGACTATTTCACCATCGCATCCATCGACAGGGCATTTCGCGAGCGGAATCGACTTCGCGTTCTTGCACTCTGGGAAGCCTGAGCAGGCAAGGAAATATCCAAAACGGCCGAGTTTCTTCAACATCGGCTTTCCGCATTTTTCGCACAGCTTGTCCGTCGTCTCGTCCAAGAATCCCTTTATGGACTCCTGCGACTGCTCAACCTCGTCAATGCGCTTCTTGAAAGGCCCATAGAAATCGCTGATGAAATTGTTCCAGACAATGTTGTTTTTTTCGACCTCATCAAGCTTGGTCTCCACCTCGGCCGTGAATCCCTCGTTTATGACACCGGGGAACGCTTCCACGAGAATTTTGCAAATCATGCGGCCGAGTTCGGTAGGAACCAGCTGCTTGTTGCTTCTCTGCACATAATACCTGTCGAGCAGGGTCGATATGATTGGGGCGTACGTGGAAGGCCTGCCGATTCCCTTTTCCTCCAGCATCTTGACCATCGACGCGTCCGTGTACCTTGCAGGTCCCTGAGTGAAATGCTGCTCTGGATAGAACTTGTGGCCTGAAGAGAGAACCTCGTCCTTCTTCAGGGACGGCAGATTTCCAGAAACCTCGTCCTTGGAGGATAGCGTCTTTATGACCTTGTAGAAGCCCTTCTCTATCAGTTTGCTTGAAGAAACCCTGAAAATGGCGTCGCCGGCCTGTATGTCCACGCTCGTCGTCGCCGTTTTAGCGTTCGTCATCTGGCACGAGACGAATTTTTCCCAAATGAGAGAATACAGCCGAAGCTGATCCCGAGAAAGATATTCCTTCACATCGTCTGGCGTATAGTTTGAATAGGTCGGTCTTATACACTCGTGGGCATCCTGCGCCCCCTTTCCGACGGAATAAGCGATAGGCGAAGACGGCAGTTCGGCAGGATAGTTCTTGGAAATCCAGTCGCGCACTTCGTCCAAAGCGGTCTGGGAGATTCTTACGGAGTCGGTTCGCATGTACGATATGAGACCGACTCTGTTACTGCCCATCTGGATGCCCTCGTAGAGCTGCTGGGCTATCTGCATCGTCTTACGCGAATTGAAGCCGAGCCTGTTTGCGGCGGCCTGCTGCATCTTGCTGGTCGTGAAAGGAGGCTTCGGCCGCACAGTCTTCTCCGTGACCTTGACATCGAGCACCCTGCACTCGGAATTCTTTATCTCCTCGATTATCTTGTTGACCTCGGCCTCTGACTTTAGGTTCGGCTTCTCACCCTTGTAGAGCACCAACTGAGAAGTGAATGTCGACTTGCCCTTTGAAAAATCGGCCTCAAGAGTCCAATACTCCTCGGGGATGAATTTCTCAACCTCGTCCTCGCGGTCGCAGATGAGTTTTAGGGCGACGGATTGGACACGCCCAGCGCTCAAACCGTTCTTCACTTTTTCCCACAAAAGCGGGCTAAGATTGTAGCCCACCAGGCGGTCCAAAACACGGCGGGCCTTCTGGGCGTTCACCTTCGATTCATCAATCTCGCCCGGATTCTTCACAGCGTCCTTTATCGCGACCGGAGTGATTTCATTGAAAACGATTCGCTTGATTTCGGCGGAAGTCTTGTCCTTCAACGCCCTGTTCAGATGCCAGGCTATCGCCTCACCCTCTCGGTCGTTATCGGACGCAAGAAGCACGCGGTCTGATTTTTTAGCGTCCTTCTGCAGTTCCTTCAAAAGTTTAGCCCTTCCGCGGACTGTTATGTACTCAGGCTGGAAATTGTTGTCTATGTCGACGGCCATCCTGGATTTCGGAAGGTCAATCAAATGCCCCATCGAAGCCTTGACCGTGTAGCCTTTTCCAAGATATTTCTCAATTGTCGTGGCCTTTGCTGGAGACTCGACGATGACGAGAGTATGCTTCTTTGATTTCGAAGTTTTCTTGGCCGTCTTGGACTTTGCCTTTTTCGGCGATTTTTTTGCCGCGGTCGTCTCTTTTGCTTCAGCTATTGTAGAAGATTCTGATTCAGCAGTGTTGCCCATGAATATCCTCTTTTATTTAATTTCAGTTTTTTTCTATTCTATTTCTATATTCTCGACAAATAAAGATTTTCTTTGTACTCATTGTACGAAGAAATGATTTTCGCCCCAGAAGCAACGAACGCCATCGGAGAATTGTCGATTTTCCCGGCCACAGACTCTTTCGTCTTCAATCCCCTTCTCACATCCATCAGAAGCTGTTTCTGCACGAGTTCGTCGAGCCGAGCTGACTGTCCGCTGAAAGCCGCAGAATGAACGAAGACATCCCTGTTGTAGCCGAGGGCGAGACCGGCAGTTATCATGGAGCCGCTTCCGGCAGGAGCCTGAACAACAACAGTAGCGGGGGACAGCGCGGCCACAATCCTGTTCCTCTGCACAAAGCGGAACTTCTCGGCAGGAGTGCCGGGAATGTACTCGCTCATCACGGCACCTCCACTCTCTATTATCTTTGCGGCGTACTTTGAATGCGAAGACGGCACAATCGTGTCGATTCCTCCAGGAAGGACCGCCACTGTGGCCGCTTTTGAAGAAGCCAACGCCCCCTTGTGCGACTCGATGTCGATTCCGAAAGCCAAACCGCTGACAACAGCAGAGCCGTCGTCGCAAGCATCCCTCGCAAAATCGAACGCAGCCTTCAAAGCGACTGGATTCGCACGGCGGGTGCCGACAACGGACACGCATTGGCGGGAAAGGCAGTCAAGGCTGCCCCTGTAGAAAATGGAATACGGAGGGTCGCTCATTCCGGCAGAGCTGGACAGCATGGCAGGGAAACCAGAATCCCCGTAGAACACGCTTTTTATCATGAAACTGTCTATTATCTTCTTGGAAACGACGGCCTTCTTCAAATTCGACTCGCCGTTCCACGCGGCCCTGAGGATTCTCCGCCCAACGATTTCGGAAATCTCATCCCTCGAAATCTCCGAAAGCTTCTTGAACAGCGCATCGAAACCAGACTTGTCCCTTATGCCGTCCAGATACTTCTCAAAGGAAAGCTTCTCCCCCAATGAAAGAAAATGAATGTCCGAAATCGAAATCTTCTTCAGAAGGTTGAAGTCAGCGTCACTTTGAAGCATAGGCTTTGTCCATGACGATTTTCTTATTCGCCTCAGCCTCAGCCTTCTTGGACTCAAGCTTTGTTGTCGCGATAATCTTGTCGTACATCGCAATAGATTTCTCGTAGTCGAAATTTCCGTAGTAAGCCGCGGCAAGCACTGTCATGGCGTCGGTATCCCTTTTCTGGTCGTTGCAGAGAGTCTCAAGGTAGGGAATCGCCTTGTCGTACTGGTGCAGTTCCCAGACATAGAGAACCCCCAGGCTGTACAGGGCCTTGGCATAATGAGGCTCAATCGATATGGCTCGGAGGAAGGAAGTCTCGGAAAGCGAGATGTAGTTGTCCCTCTCTTCGGTAGACCCCGTGGCGTTGAAATCAAGGGAAGCGTGGGCCATGTAGCTTGCGCAGACGCCTGTCCAATAATAGAGGTTCTGATTGGCCGGATAATATTGAAGAGCCATCTGGAAATTCTTGAGGGCCTCGCCGTACATCTTCGCGTCGAGATAGCGGGTCGCAAGAAGCTTGTACCAAATTCCGACCTGCGAATTCGCCAACTGTATGTCGTTGACCCGCTCCTGATACTTTTTTATGGCCTCCTTCAACTCGGCCTCGCTAGAAGGGGAGCCGACCCCCTCCTCCATTTTCTGCATTCTCCTGAGCTGCTTGTCCGATTTTGTGCAGCCAGTGAAAGAGAAAGAAGCCAATGCCAATGCAAAAAAAGCGATTCCTATTTTCTTTGATGTTTTCATTTTCTTCTCCAATATTGATTCTATATATAGTTACCAAACATTTGTCATTTTGTGCAAAAATTGTTCAGTTAATCTACAGAATTTTTCGTTTTTTTTAAAAATTCACTCGTCCTCGACGCTTTTCCGCTCCGCCGAATCTTTTCCAGAAGCCTCTGGATGACTTTCATGCCCAGGAAAGAACTTGTTGTAGCTGTCTTTGAGCTGCTTGTTCTCGACATGGGTGTATATCGTGGTCGTCGCCAAGTCCGAATGCCCCAGAAGCTCCTGAACCGACCGGAGATCCATGCCGCCGGCCAGCAGGTGCGTCGCGAACGAATGGCGCAAAGTGTGGACCTTTGCAGAAACCCCGCTCACAGCCTCCATGCTCTGAAAATTCTTCCAGACCCCCTTCCGGCTCAAAGGCGCCCCCCTGAAATTGACGAAGACCTCCTGGACGACCTTTTTCTTGACAAGCGACGGCCTTACCTCAAGATAGGCGCAAAGCCAAGTCTTCGCAGCCTCCCCGAAAGGGACCATGCGCTCCTTGTCGCCTTTTCCACGGACAATGACGATTTTTTCATTTATGTGCAGATTTTCAATTTTTAGTGAGACAGCCTCGCTTATGCGAAGCCCGCAGGAATAAATCAGTTCGAACAAGGCCCTGTCGCGGATTCCCAAAGGCGTGGAAACGTCTATCGAAGACAAAAGAGACTCGACCTGCTCAACGCTCAGGACTTTTGGCAGCGACTTCGACGCTTTTGGTCTGTCGATAAGGAGAGCCGCATTCTCTCTCCAGTAGTTTTTTCTGACAAGATAAGCTCCGAATGAACGGAGTGCGGATATGTCCTTGGCTATTGTAAGATCGTCGATACCGCCGCTTCTGCGCCAAAGCAGAAAGTAGATGAGGTTCTGGCCCGTAACGGAGGAAATCTTCAGATTCTCCGCCACAAGCCAGTTCAAAAAAATCTCGGCGGACTCGGAATATGTCAAAGCGGTTAATTCAGACCGCCGCTCAACAGTCAACAAATCAGTATAGAAATCTGAGAGCAACAGTTTGATTGTCATACGCCTACTTTTTTCCCAAGTTTATTCCAGGCCCCAATCCTGAAAGCTTGGACATGTACTCTCTGGCCCAAGTCGGCTTCAAAATATCCTGTTGGTCGTCAACATAGTCGTCGGGAAGCCGTGGGCTTTTGGGGGCCTGCACCTCCGGACGCGGCACAGGCTGAGAATAGCCACGGGGTTGCGGAGGAGTCATCAAGTCCTGCTGGTACATGGACGGCTCTCCTGCGGGACTGTCATCCTCGTAAATCGCAGAGCCAAGAACCTTGTTCACATCGACTTTCGTCGAAGGATGCGGCTTTTCTGGCTCGCTGGCAGGCTTCACCGGCTGGATAAAATCCTCCTCGACCTGAACGCGCTGTACAGGACGAGGCTCGGGAGCCTTCTGCTGCACAGGGGACACAGGCGGAACCACTGGGTGAGGAGCAGTCTTCGTCGTGGAAATCTTCATGAAATCCTCAGAAGTAAAAATATCGTCGTCACGCTTTTTCGCCGCCGCAGACTGGGCAGGAGCCTGCTGAACCGAAGGAGGCTCCTTCTTGTCAAACCCCGTGGCAATGACAGTGACATTGAGCTTCTGGTCCTTGACATTCTCGTCGGCGACCAAGCCCCAAATCACGTTCGCATTTCTTGCAGCCCTGTCAGTTATGAACTTGGCGATTTCCTCGCACTCGTCTATCGTAACATCGTCGCCGCCGGAAACATTGATGAGGATGTTCTGCGCACCGTCGATGTTGTTTCCTTCGAGGAGCGGATTGCTGATTGCGTTGGTGGCGGCATCAATCGCACGGTTGTCGCCTTCGCCCTCGCCTATTCCGAGAAGGGCTTTTCCCTGCCCCTTCATCACTGATTCGACATCGCGGAAATCTCGATTGATGAGTCCAGGCTTCATGATTATGTCGGAAATTCCCTGAACACCCTGCCTAAGAATGTCCGTCACATACTGGAAGGCCTTTTTTACAGGAATGTTCTTGTTTATCTCGAATATCTTCTGATTCGGAATGACGAGAAGAGAATCGACCTCGCCCTGAAGCTTTTTTATGCCCAAATCCGCATTCTCGGCCCTCTTCGACTTCTCAAATTCAAACGGATATGTGACGATTGCGACCGTCAAAGCCCCAAGCTCCTTTGCGATGCTCGCCACGACTGGCGCGGAGCCAGTTCCAGTGCCGCCGCCCATGCCGGCCGTGATGAAGACCATGTTGGCACCGGCCAGTGCATCCCTGATTTCGCTTTCACTTTCCTTCGCGGCTTCCTCTCCGCGCATAGGCTCGCCTCCGGCTCCAAGTCCGCCAGAAAGCTTTTTTCCAATCTGTATCTTTTTTCCAGCCTTCGATTTGTTCAAATCCTGGCCGTCTGTGTTGAGAGCTATGAATTCGACTCCCTGGACGTTAGCGTCAATCATTGTGTTGACAGCATTTCCTCCACCGCCGCCGCAACCGATGACCTTGATCACAGCAGGATTCACAGCACAAAATTCTGAAGAATTACTATCGACCTCAAAATCCATCATATTTTTTTCTCCCACCCAAAAAACATTCTTTAAAAGAAGAAATCCTTAAATTTCGAGAAAATTCCCTTCTTAGCAGGCTTTTCACCGCCATCCAAAACGGAGTCTTTCTCAAAGTCAGACTTCTTTGATTTTTTCGCGCCCGAATCCTTTCTGCCGCTTTCTGCCCTCTTGAAATTCTCCCGATCCGAAAGAACGAGGCCAACCGCAGTCGCATATTCAGGAGTTCTGTAGTTTTCCTCTACACCACCAAACTGTCC
>CAMHLH010000029.1 GCA_946185925.1 uncultured Treponema sp. | reverse complement strand
TAACAGATTCGGAATTTTTAAATTTGCATAAAATGCTGATAATTGTTTTGCAATAAAACGCATTGTTTGCGAAATATTCAACCGTTTTCAAGGAATTATGATGAAAAGTGAAGGATTTCGGGAAAAAAGCAAAAAAAAACAAAAAAAAGCAAAAAAAAACATCAAAAGGTATTGATTTAAATCATATTCAAGTCTAATATACTTCTCAGCAGCAAGAAAAACAGAAACGCCTAAAAATCTTTCGTCAGTTTTTAACGTTTCTCTGGTTGCGTCTGTCAGATGTAACCTCCTTATCGAAAACCCGCGCAGTTTCTCCTCCTTTAAGCGCGGGTTTTTTTTTGCTCTTTGCACTAGAATCTAAGAATGAGTGAAAAAAAATCTGAGACAATTCAACTTCCAGTGAACTATTCTGGCAAAATCGACAATTCTGACCAGAAACCCTCTGTTAGGACGTACATCCTCGAAAGCGACGAGAAGCTTCCGATGGTCATCGTGTGTCCGGGAGGCGGTTACGAGCATCTTTCGGAACGGGAATCGGAGCCTGTTGCGAAGAAGATGAATGCGCTCGGCTTCCATTCCATGGTGCTGAGCTATTCCCTGGCTCCGATGGAGTTCCCTGCTGCCATGTGCGACCTGGCGGAGGCCGTTGTCCTCGCGAGAAAGCATTCCGACGACTGGAATGTGGACGCCGGACGGATAATAGTCTGCGGATTCAGCGCCGGCGGACACCTGGCGGCTTCGCTCGGATGCTACTGGAATTCCGGCATCCTGCAGGACCTTCTTCCGTACTCGCCGGAGGAGACCCGCCCGAACTATCTGGTCCTCTGCTATCCGGTCGTGACTTCCGACATAAATTTCTGCCATGAGGACTCCATAAGGAACGTTCTCGGAAAGAATAACCTTGACGAGAGGGAATTCGTGAGCATAGAGGAGCATATAGACGACAATTTTCCGCCCGCTTTCATCTGGCACACCACCGAGGACGAGTCCGTGCCGATGGAGAATTCGTTCAGGCTCGCGGCCGCTCTCAGGGGCTGCGGCATCCCGTTCGAGTACCACCTTTTCGAGCGCGGCTGCCACGGCCTCGCCCTTGCCACGCCCAAGACGGCGAAGTCCGACGGTTCCTGCCAGGAGAGGGAGTGCAGCACCTGGCCTGAGCTTTTCAGGAACTGGTTTGAGGGAAGGCCGGAGAACAGGGCTAAGCTGGAGAAGAAATCAAAGAAGAACAAGGAGAAGTGAAAAATGGCTAAGAACATTCCAGAAAGAAAGGACGTGCCGGAGGGCGACAAGTGGGATTTGACCACGCTCTACAAGACGGACTCTGATTGGGAGGCCGCGCTTGCCTCGATTCCGTCGCTCTCCGCCGCTGTCGTCGCCTTCAAGGGGAGGCTCGGCGAGTCCGCGGAGTCGCTTCTGGGCGCGCTCAAGGCTCTTGAGAATTTGTACAGGGTGCTGGAGACCGTATCGAACTACGCGGGACTCCTTCTCACAGCCGACGAGGGCGACCCGGCCTCGCAGGACAAGGACGGAAGGGCGACGATGGCGTATTCCAAGGCCCTCGCCGAAACCTCCTTCTTCGACCCGGAGCTCATGTCGATTGACGACGCGAAAATCGACGAGTGGCTTTCGGGAAAGGAATTCGACGACTACAGGATTTATGTGAGGAAGTCGCTCCACTACAAGCCGTACACCCTGAGCGAGAAGGAGGAGCGGATTCTCTCCCTCCAGGCGGAGTCCGCCCAGACGGCGCACAACGCGTTCAGCATGCTCACGAACGTCGACTTGCGGTTCGGCTCTGTCAGTGTGGACGGGGAGGAGCAGCCGCTCACGCAGTCCACATGGTCGCTCTTCATGCAGAACCCGGACAGGAGCGTGAGGAAGGAGGCGTACGACAAATTCTACGACGGCTTCGTGAGGAACAAGAACACAATCGCATCTCTCTATTCCGGGAACGTCCAGCACGACGTGTTCGTCGCGCGCGCGAGGGGCTATCCGTCTTCGCTTGAGTCCAAGCTCTACGGCGACAAGGTGCCGGTCTCGGTCTACAAGAACCTCATCGACACCGTGCACAGGAACCTGCCGGCCTTGCACCGCTTCTACTCTCTCAGGAAGAAGGTTCTGGGACTCAATGAACTCAGGCACTACGACGTGTATGTCCCGCTCGTGAAGAACGTGAAGACGAAGACCGGCTACAACGAGGCCGTGGAGATTTGCCGCGGCGCGCTCGCCCCTCTCGGGAAGGAGTACACGGACACTCTCTGCTCGGGACTCCTGGGCGGCTGGGTCGACAGGTACGAGAACAAGGGAAAGCGGAGCGGAGCGTTCTCTTCGGGCGTGTACACAGGCTATCCCTACATCCTCCTGAACTACAAGGACGACGACATAAGGGATGTGTTCACGATGGCGCACGAGGGCGGACACTCCATGCACTCGTGGTATTCGAAGAACAGCAATCCCTTCATGCAGTACGGCTACACGATTTTCGAGGCGGAGGTCGCGTCCACCTTCAACGAGGAGCTTGTGTTCGAGTACCTTTTGAAGAACGCTAAGGATGCGGACATGAGGAACTACCTGCTCGCGATGAGGGCGAACGACATTCTCGCGACTCTCCACAGGCAGACGATGTTCGCCGAGTTCGAGCTGAAGGCGCACGAGTCGGTCGAGAACGGAGTTCCGCTTTCCGCGGACGTGCTCAGGAAAATCTACAGGGGGCTTCTGGAGCAGTATTTCGGGCCTGAGATGGTCTTCGAGGATTCGAGCGACATGGAGGGCTTGCGGATTCCGCACTTCTACGGTTCGTTCTACGTCTACAAGTACGCCACCGGAATCTCGGCTTCGCTCGCGCTTGCCAAGAGGGTCACCGAGGGCGGCGAGAAGGAGAGGGAGGACTACTTCAAGTTCCTCAAGTCGGGTGGCTCAAGGTATCCGATTGAGAGCCTGAAGGTCGCCGGCGTGGACATGGAGAGCTCTGAGCCTGTGCAGAGCGCGTTGGACGTGTTCGCCTCTCTTGTCGGTGAGCTTGAATCTTCACTTAATGTGGAATAATGCCGATAATCTAAAACAACATAGTCAAATCGAATCAAATGGAGTTGGGTGATGATTGTCAAATCTGATTTTTATGATTTTTTCAGGAAGGTGCCAAAGGCGGAGTTGCATCTGCACATAGAGGCTGTGATCAGTTTTGATTCCGTCACCCGGCTTTATTTGAAAAAGTTCCCTGGACTCTCCAGAGAAAAAGCCGTCGAGGAGATAAAAGCCATTTTCGACTACAATGATTTGAATGGATTCATTCAAGCGTATCTGAAAGTCCAGGATTTGTACGATTCGGTTGATGATTTTGATTTGATATTCAATGATTTGAAGGAATATATCGTCAGAAACGGAATCTCCTATGCGGAGGTCTTCGCTTCCCCCTCCGCCTTCCTCAAAAGGAATTTCGATTTTGCAGAGATGATGGATAGTTACCACAGAAACATCGCGAAACTCAAAGATGAGATTGGCGTCGACGTTAAGTTGCTTCTCGACGTTTCAAGGACTTTCGGGCTCGAAAATTCCGAACACAACCTCGACTTGATTTTGTCCAACAGAATTCCTGATGTCATAGGAATCGGACTTGGTGGCGCCGAGTTGAAGGGGCCCGCTCGGGAGTTCGGACCTGTCTTCAAGAGGGCCGTCGAAAACGGGCTTGTCGCTGTCGCCCATGCAGGAGAGGATGTCGGACCTGAATCTGTTTGGGACACGATAGACATATTGAAGGCTTCGAGAATCGGTCACGGAATATCGTCTGTTTTTGATGAAAAGTTGATGGACGCTCTTGTCGAAAGGAAAATCCCTCTTGAGATATGCCCGACGAGCAACGTCTTTACCAAGAAGTTCGTGAAGAAACTGAAGGAGCATCCGATTCGTGAATTCTTCGACAGGGGAATCTGCGTGACGCTGAACACCGACGATCCTCTCTTTTTCAAGGTTGAGCTTCTGGATGAATATTGGAACGCCTATTCGAAGATTGGGTTCAAGAAGAGCGAGCTGAAGGAAATCGTGAAGAACAGTTTCAGGGCTTCGTTCCTTTCCGATGAGAGAAAGTCTGAGTTCTTGAAGAAAATCGATGACGAGTGGTCTTAGGGGACTTGTATGATTGGTAAAATTGATTCGAATCTTAACCTTGAGTCGGGAATGAGTCAGACGGCATTCGAAAAATGGGCCGGTTTCTACATTCCCGGATTGTCTCCGAAAGAGACGATGGACTTCGCTGTCGTCAGGATGAATTCAGAGTCTGATGCGCGTTCCCTTTTTGAAGGTTCCATATCGGAGGCCTTCTCTCATTTTGTTGAGAAAGCTGTCTGCAATCTGCCGTTGTACGTCATGAAGGGGTTCGATACGCCAAAGGCGCTCGTATCTGTCGTCCAGAAGTTGAAGAAGGACTACGGGGACAAGGGCATGGATTTGAAGTTCTATCTCCAAATCGACAGCGGAATAAAAGAGAATTTCAACGACGAAACTGTGGCGGCCGCCTTCTCCCTCCTCGGCAGCGGCGAATTTCTTGGGGTCTGCTTCAAGGGGGGCGATTTCCTCTGCGACCCGAAAAAATACAACAGGTTCATCTATTCAGTCCAGAGACACAACCAGAAGGTGAAGATTGATTTTTCGCTTTTCGAGGAGATGAAGACAATCGACGACCAGGTGATTCAGAAGGTTGTGCCGAACGAGGTCGTCGGAAATTCCCTTTTCGACGCGGATTTTTTCCTTGCGAACAAGTCTTTCCTTGCCGAGCGGGGGATTACGGCGATTTTCACGCCCGACAATTTCCGCCTTGCCGGCTCGGAGCTTCTGAACCGCATGAGGATTCTCCGCGATTCGGGGGTCGAGGTCAAATTCGGCTCCGGGAATTATCTCTTCCACGGAATCAATCTTGCCGACTTCGCCGAATCGCTTTGATTTTTCGGTAAAAAATCCTATTTCAAGTAGACCATCAAGAGCATTATGTCGCTGTTTCGGATGCCCGAAATCCTCGACGCCTGCCCCAGTGTGAGCGGGCGCACGGCTTCGAGCTTCTGCCGGCTTTCCGCGCTCAACGCCGGAATCTTGCCGTAGTCGAAGTCGAGCGGAATGTGGAATTTCTCCATCTTGTGCATCTTTTCGACGCGCGCGTCCTGCTTTTCGATGTAGTATTTGTACTTCGCGTCCTCCTGCGCGATTTCCCAGACGAGGTGCGGGAATCCGGGGTTCTCCGCGTCCGGTCTTTTGAGGATGATTTCCACTGCCTCGTCGACCTGCTGGTACTTGAGCTCTGTCGCCTTCAGCTGCGCCTCCGTCTTCGTTCCGACTTCGAACGCCTTTTTCGAGAGCCTCCTGTCGGCCGTGTCGTGCCTGAGCTTGAGCCTGTATTCGGCCCTGGCGGTGAACATCCTGTACGGCTCCTTCGTTCCTAGCGTCACCAAATCGTCTATCAGAACTCCGATGTAGGCTTCGTCGCGGCCGAGAATGAGTGGCTTCCATTCCGGTATCTTCCTGAAATTTCCGTTTCCGTTTTCCTTCGCGTTTTCTTCGAGGTAGTTGTTCACCAGTTCCGTCTCCCTGTCGGAGATTTCCGCGAAACGCTTGAGCTCTTCTTCCGTGAAATTCGGCTTCGGCTGAAAGCAGCCTTTCTCCGCCGACGACGGCGACTGTCCGAGTCCGCCCTTCGCCTGTGGAAGCGCTCCGCAAAGCTCCTTGTGCGCCCTCGCGTAGAGTCCCGCGTTTATTCCCGCCACAAGCCCTTGTCCCGCGGCTTCCTCGTAGCCCGACGTTCCGTTTATCTGCCCTGCGTCGAAAAGACCCGCGACCCTCTTCGTCTCAAGCGATGCGAAAAGCTGCGTCGGCTCCACATAGTCGTATTCCACGGCGTAGCCCGGGCGCGCGACATGGCAGTTCTCGAAGCCCGGCATCGTCCGCAAAAACGCGTCCTGCACTTCCTCCGGGAGCGATGACGAAAGTCCGTTCAAGTAGATTTCGTCCGTCATCAGCGACTCAGGCTCCACGAAAAGCTGGTGCCGCTCCCTTTCTGCGAATCTCATCACCTTGTCTTCGATTGATGGGCAGTAGCGCGGCCCGACTCCGCTGATTTTTCCAGAGTAGAGCGGCGAGCGTCCGATGTTCTCCCTGATTATCTTGTGCGTCGCCTCGTTCGTGTAGACGATGTGGCACGGCACCATCGGCCGCTCGACTTTCTCGTTCTCGAAGCTGAAAGGGATGATTTCGCTGTCCCCCGCGTTCTCTTCGAGTTTGGAGAAGTCTATCGTGTGCCTGAGGATTCTAGGCGGCGTTCCCGTCTTGAGCCTTCCCGTGGTGAAGCCGAGCCGGTTCAGACTCTCTGTGAGTCCGAACGCTCCCTGCTCGCCGACCCTGCCGCACGGCGCGTCGTATTCGCCGATGAAAATCCGTCCGCCGAGGAAGGTTCCCGTCGTCAGCACGGCCGCCCTCACCGGTATGATTCTTCCCCTTTCCGTCACGACGGCAGTGACTTTCTGCCTTTTTCCAGATTTTGCGGCTTTCGTGAGTGTTTTTTCCTCCGTGCGCTCGCCCGGAATCTGCCCTTTCTGCTGGCTTTCCGTGTTCGGCGGCAGCTCCTCGTCGCTTTCCGTCGTCAGGACGTCCACCACGGTGTCCATGAGCGTGTGGAGATTCGGGGTGGTCTCCACGGTCTGCCGCGCTATCTGCGAGTAGAGGATTTTGTCCGCCTGCGAGCGCGGTGCCTGCACTGCCGGCCCCCTGCTTTTGTTGAGCATCCTGAACTGAATCATCGATTTGTCTATGATTTTCCCCATCTCACCGCCGAGCGCGTCGATTTCCCTGACGATGTTCCCCTTCGCGATTCCTCCGATGGACGGATTGCAGGACATCCTGGCTATCGAGTCGATTGTCTGCGTTATGAGGATGGTCTGGAGTCCCATTCTGGCGCATGAAAGAGCCGCCTCGACACCAGCGTGCCCGCCTCCGACAACGGCGACGTCGTATGATGAATAAAAGTTTGACATTTTTGTCCTCTGAAAATTGTGTGAAAATTGTTTTCCTTTGAAAAGTTTTGTACATTTCAATTTTACTGAAATTGTCCAATCGTTGAAAACGCTTTGGCACATTTGGTATAATTTCATCACTTTAAATAATAAATTTGGGAATCGGAGAGAAATGTCGAAGATTGCCCACAAAAAGGAAATCAAAATGGCAGAGAAAAAGAATTTGTGCCCGTGCGGCTCAGGAAAAACATACGAGGAATGCTGCGAGCCAATCATCAAGGGAACAGCAAAGGCTCCTACGGCCGAGGCTTTGATGCGCGCCCGCTATTCTTCCTACGAGAAACAGGAAATCGACTTCATCATCAATTCTTGCGAGGAGGGCGAGAAAATCGCCGAAATCGACAGGAAGGCCACCGAGGACTGGGCGAAGAACTCCACTTGGCACGGCCTCAAGATTCTCCGCACAGAGAAGGGAAAGGAAGAGGACGATGAGGGAATCGTGGAATTCGAGGCTACCTACACGACGAAGCAGAATCTCCGCGAAGTCCACCACGAAATCGGCTACTTCAAGAAAATCGACGGAAACTGGATGTACTCTGTCGGAAGCGTCAAGCCGATGACTGTCGTCCGCGAGGGCGAGAAGGTCGGAAGAAACGACCCGTGTCCGTGCGGTTCAGGAAAGAAGTACAAGAAGTGTTGCGGTCGCTAAGTCGATTTTGACTTTTGTTTAGGGAATTTGAAAGACGGTGGGATTCGTTCTCCGCCGTCTTTTTTTGCATGGTTTGGGGGTTGATATGAAACAGATTGTGACAGGGTTCCACGCCATCGAGGAAAAGGTGCGGCGCTTGGCTGATGAGAGCGGGAAGGGCAGAAAAGGGCAGGACGGCGCCGTCTTCACGTTGCGCGTGTCCAAGGTCGGCCCCCGCGTCAAGAAGATTCTGGACTTCGCGAAGAAGGCGAACATATCCGTGCAGACTGCTGACAGCCGGAGCTTGGATTCTCTTGTGAAGAATCTTCCGGAAGTGGCGCGAGACCACCGCGGAATCGTCCTTGAAATCGAGGGCGACTTCAAGTCCAGCGCGAACGCCGTGGATTTCGACCAGTGGGTCTTGTCTGCGAAGGAGGCTTCCGGGCGCAAGGTCGTCGTCTTCCTCGACTCGATAACAGACCCCCACAATGTCGGCGCGATATTGCGCTCGTGCGACCAGTTCGGAGCGTCCCTCGTGGTCATGCCGTCCCGCCATTCAGCGAGCGACTTCTCCGACAACGAAATCATCGCCCGGAGTTCGGCCGGCGCTTCCGCCTACGTTCCTGTCGCCATTGTGCCGAACCTGGTGCGCGCCGCCCAGAGCCTGAAGGACGCCGGCTTCTGGCTGTACGGCGCCGATGCGGGCGGCGAGAGCGTGCAGAAAGTGTCTTTCGCGGACAAGTCGGTGATTGTGATGGGCAGCGAGGGAAGCGGAATCGCCAAACTTCTTGAGGAGCAGTGCGACACGATTGTCTCGATTCCCACCTGCGGAAAAATCGACAGCCTGAACGTTTCGGTCGCGGCCGGAATTCTTTTGTACGAATCGTATCGGCAGAAGTTGTAAAAACTTTAGATTTTTTTTACAATGAGGGCATCCTTATAAGATGTGAAGTTTCAACGGCTCCTGCTTTGGAATTTACAAGTGATATTTTATCGCACATCAATTTTTATCTAATCGCGTGCATTCTCTCGTGTACGCGATTTTTTTTGCTTGATTTTGGCAATTATTTTTAGAGGTACAAATATGCAACAACTTTCATTGGTTTTCTTGACGGTGCTGGCGACCGAGTTCATGGCGGAATTCGGCGACAAGACGCAGCTGATGCTCGTCGGCATGACTTCCAAGTACAAGCTCAAGGACATAATGATTGGCACCTTGGTCGCCATCGCTGTCCTGAACGCTCTTGCGGTCTTCCTCGGCAGCGTCTTGAACGAGGTTCTGAAGTCGTTCCTCTGGGCGGTGAAATTCGTGGCTGCGGGAGCCTTCATCTTCTTCGCGGTCACGACTCTGCTGAAAAAAGACGACGACGAGGAAGACGCGAAGGAGAGCCGCCTGAAGTTCGCCCCATTGGCCGTCTTCTGCACGTTTTTCTTGGCGGAACTTGGCGACAAGACCCAGTTCACGGCCGTCACTTTCGGCGCCAACTACGGATTCGACAAGCTCCTTCTGGTCTGGGGCGCGTGCGTAATCGGCTTCTTCTTCGCGGACATGATTGGAATGCTCGTCGGCTATTTCCTGAAAAAAAAGGCACCCGAAGGTGCCCTGAAGATAATCTCTTTCGTCCTCTTCGCCTTCTTCGGAATCTACACCGCAATCGAGGCCGTGTCATTGCTGAAGGTCTGGCTTGGAGGAGCCGCCGCTTGATTTTTCAAGCCGGAATGCTTCCTTAGCCGATTATCTCTTTGACGGTCGCCTTGATGGCTTCGTCCTTTGCGTCGCGGAAGAAATACTCCTGAAATTTCTCTCCCGCGAACGCTCCCTTCACAAGCTCCCTGTCGAGACTCTTGAGGATGTCCGTGAGCGGCTTGAAGGCGATTTCGCGAACGCCGTCGAGGATTTTCTTGTTGCGCTGCTCAGGGACTGCGCGCTCTCTTGGGTAGCCCTGTCCGCTCTTTTCGCAGAAGAGTTTCTCGAAGATGTACTGGAGGTTCAAGTCTCCGCCCCAGCCGAATCCGAGCGCGAACGGAATGGAGATTGCGTTTCCGTCGTTGATTTGCGCGAACGTGTACGCGTCGAGCGGTGTCTCGACGTGGCCGCAGATGACGCCAGGGAAGCTGTTCAACGCGAGCATGGCTCCCTCTCCAGTTCCGCATCCTGTGATTACATAGTCCGCGGCTCCTGAGTTCAAGAGCGTGGCTGCCAGGATTCCGTTCTGGACGTAAGTGAGCTGCGCCTTGTCGTCGGCCGAGTACATTCCGTAGTTCACGACTTCAAAGCCGTGCTCGTCCGCCACTTTTTTGAGCGAGTTGTAGATTACCGCGTTCTTCGCGGCCTGTGAGTTCTCGTTTATCAATGCGATTCTCATTTTGATTCTCCTGTATTTTTGATTTTGTTCGATTCTAGCAGAAAAAAGCGATTGTTTCTCCGTATGGATTCGGCGGGCGGGAATAGTGTGGTAGAATTGACCTGTTCGGAATTTGATGAATGAAAATGAGCATGGAAGATGAAATTTTCAAGAACCACAGGGTTCTTTTGGAGAAACTTGAAGCGTTCGGCTTTGCGAAGGAATCAATTGAAGGAAAAGATGTGTTCCGTTTTGAGAGGAAACTTCCGGGGTGCGGAATGATGGCCTTTGTTGAATATGACGGCTCTTTCCGTGGAAAACTCGTCGACACCGAGATGGAAGAGGAATACACGAATTTCAGGCGGCCGGGCGCGGCCGGGTTCAGCGCGGAAGTGCGGGGGGAGTTCGAGGCGCTGCTTCTGGAAATCCGTGAAAAATGCTGCGAGGATTTGTTCTTCCAGTCGGAGCAGGGGAGGAGAATCTGCGGCCGCATCGTTGAAGAATACGGGACGAAGCCGGAATTCCTTTGGAAGAACCTACCGACCTACGCCGTGTTCAGGAAAGCCGAGAGCGGAAAGTGGTTCTCGATTGTCGGCACCGTCCAGCGGAGCAAGGTGGACAAGGAATCATCCTCTTCCGAAATCGTGGAAATCGTGAACGTGAAAGTCCGCAAGGAACGCCTGGACGAAATTCTTTCGACGAGGGGAATCTTTCCCGCCTACCACATGAACAAGAAGAGCTGGGTGTCGATAATCTTCGACGGCACCGTTCCCGACGAAACCATCCTGTCCATGCTGCATGACAGCTTCGCCATCGTGTGATTTTTCCTGCAAAAAAAAAGGAATTCCATCTCCTTGTGCAAGTCCCGAAGCCCGAAATTCGGCGGTCTCTTTTGGAGGTCGCCTTCAAAAATTACTACAAGTATATGATGTTTTTGCGATTGCAAAAACATTGGGGCTGTTCTTTTTTGCCTTTATAGTATTTTCTATGATTCAAAATTATAATGGAGTGGAAAATTTACAAAAAATCGAATTTTGTCATTTTCGATTTTCAGAATCTTTTAAGGAGCTTTTCAATTATGGAAACAACACTTCCTCGTCTTTTCAGAAAGGTCGCTCGTGAATACCCGGACATCGCTTTTCAGATGAGCAGGTTCAATGATGGGCATTTCGAGCCTACGACATACAAGGAAGCTTACGAGAACATGGTGGCGTTCGCGGGTGGGCTTCTTTCCATGGGAGTCCAGAGGGAAGAGCACATCGGTTTGATTTCTGACAACAGGAAGGAGTGGCAGCAGGCGGACATGGGCCTGCTCATGATTGGGGCGATTGACGTTCCGAGAGGCTGCGACGCCACAATCGGGGACTTGGAGTACATCCTCTCGTTCGCCGAGTGCAAAATCGTCATCGTCGAGAATTCCAGCCAGGTCGGAAAAATTTTGGGAATCAGGGAGAAACTTCCGCTGGTGACGACGCTCATCGAATTCGAGGAGCCGACCGACAAGGACGCGGAGAGCGCAGGAAAAGCCGGAATCGAGCTTCTTTCGTTCTCTTCGATTCTTGAGAGGGGTGTGGCGTTCAACAAGGAGAATCCGTCGAAAGTCGAAGAGGAGATGGAGAAGGGCAAGTGGGACGACCTTGCGACAATCATCTTCACATCTGGAACGACAGGCCAGCCGAAGGGCGTCATGCTCTCCCACGGAAATTTCATAACGCAGCTCGACGAGGTTGACGAAAGAATCTTCCTCTATCCGGGCGACAGGGGACTGCTCGTTTTGCCGATTTGGCACGCGTTCGAGCGCGCGGTGGAGTACGTCGTCTGCTCCCAGGCCGCGACCCTCTGCTACTCCAAGCCGGTGGGCCCGATTCTTCTTGCGGATTTGCAGACGCTGAACCCGCAGGTTGTTCCGGCCGTTCCGCGCGTGTTCGAGGCTGTCTACGACGGAATCTTCAAGAAGATGAGGAAGACCGGCGGAATCGCGAACATGGTCTTCAAATTCTTCACGAACATAGCCCTCTTCCACTCAAAGCTCGACAGGGTCCTCTTCGGCAAGACCTCCCGCTTCGGCTACGACATGAGGTGGCTTCAGTGGCCTGCCTTCGTCATTCCGTGGCTCGTCTGCTATCCGATAAAGCTTCTGGGCGGCGTTCTCGTCTTCAGGAAGATACGGAAGATGATGGGAAACAATTTCAGGAGCGCGGTTGCTGGCGGCGGTGCGCTTCCTCCAGCCGTGGACAAGTTCTTCTGGGCGATTGGAATCAAGCTCGTGGAAGGGTACGGTCTCACCGAGACTTCACCGATTGTGTCGGTGCGTCCGATAAAGAACCCGGTTTTCGGCAACGTCGGCTCGCCAATCCGCGGACTTTCCGCCCGTGTCGTGGACCCTGCGACCGGCAAGGATTTGGGCAGGTGCAAAAAGGGCGTGCTTGAGTTGAAGGGCGGCACCGTCATGAAGGGATACTACAAGCAGCCTGAGCTCACCGCCAAAGTCATCGACGACAACGGCTGGTTCAACACAGGCGACATCGCTATTCTCACCGTGAACAACGAAATCTGCCTCCGCGGCCGCATAAAGGACACAATCGTGCAGACCGGCGGAGAGAATGTGGAGCCTCTCCCAATCGAGATGAAGATGCAGGAGTCTAGGTACATCAAGACCGCCGTCGTCCTCGGTCAGGACCAGCGGTATCTCGCCGCCCTCGTCGTGCCGGAGAAGGCCGAAATCGAGGATTTTGCGAAGGAGTCCGGGCTTCCGTACAAGACTTACGAGGAACTCGCCACAAGCAACGAGGTTCTCCGCTTGATTGAGACCGAGGTCGCCGGCCGCGTGAACGCCAAGAACGGCTTCAAGAGCTACGAGAGAATCAACAAGATTGGCCTTCTTGCGAACGAATTCCAGGTAGGCAAGGAGCTTTCAGCCAAGCAGGAGATGATGAGGTACAGGATAAACGAAATCTACGCGAAGGAGATTAAGGCTCTCTTTAAATAAAGGGTCAAATGTCCATCATTTTCGCGCCGGATTTCGCGTCCCTCGGAAGGAAAGAGTCCGGTTCCGGGATTTCCAGGAGCTCGCCGTTTTTCGGCTTCACGTTGGTCGTGTCCACCGCCAAAAGAAGTCCGAGTGGGCTGCAGGCGTAGTAGCCTGACTTGTGGATTTCTGGCAGCTTGATGAAATTCGACGCGATTCTGATTTTGAACTTTCCGTTTCCTTCATTTTGCTTTTCGCTTCCGTCTTTTTCCTTCCGCATCAGGACAAAGCTGAGGACGGCTCTCTCTTTCGGCAGCCCTGCCTTTTCGGAAAGTTTGAGGAGCCTTGCCGGAGCGTCCTCCGTGGCGAACGAGAAGTTGCACCATTTCGCGCTTTTTCCGTCCTTCGTCGTGGTCTTTCCGCCTGTGCGCCCTGCCATCGGGCATTCGTCTGAGTGCGGGCATGGGGCGAGCGGCGAGAATCCGCGTTTGATGAGCGCGCTCCGCATGAGAGTCACGAATCTTGCCGAGTGCGGGTCGCCCGGTTCCACGAGAAGCACCGTCTTTTCGCTTTCTTCCGCCATATATTTTTCGATTTCGCCGGAGTATTTTTTCGCAAGGAAATCCGTGGGCATTTCGCTTCCCTGAATCATCTCGTTGAAGGCGTTTGCGCATGTTACGAGTTCGGCCTTCTCTTTTATGTCAGTGCCGAGTTCCCCCTTCACGCGGATGATTTTCCACGGTTCGACTGCGCTTCCATCATCCTCTTTCATCATCGAAATCGTTTTTGCGGCTACGGAAAGGTAAATCTCCTCGCCTTGCGACAATGCGTTCTGCGACAAATCGAGGCAGTACCAGGTGATTTTCTTTGTGCGGAGTTCAGGACGCGAGAGCCAAAGTGCCGTGACGACCGTGAGAGGTCCGCTTCCGATGTCGATTGCGACGGATTTTTCCGAAAGTGGAAAAGCGTCTTTCGGCATGTTCGAGAAGAGCCGGGTGAGCCTTACAAGATTCCACCATTGGAAATACGAGATGTAAGCCGTGACGTTCTCCGCGCTGTTCATGTAGCCCACGCGCCTCGAACGCCTGTCGTCGGTGAGCGAGTGCGAGAGCTTCTTTATCGATGCCGACAGGAACACCCGCTGCTTTGCGTTGAGTCCGCGAGTCTCTGCCACTATGTCGTCGAATTTCTCAAGGATTGTCCGAGCCTCTTTCGGGACGCTTTGGAAATTGAACATTTCATGCCGCTTTATCTTCGACGGCTTTTTTTTCATGTCTTGCTTCTTTCTTTTCTGCAATGAAGCATCTTTGTTTTCAAATTTCATTTTTCATTCCCCCACCAGCCACTCGCTGATTGTTCTCTCCTCGCTTGAAAATACCGCTCCGATTTTGATGAGCTTCCTTGAATCAGCCTCGTACGGTTTCGCGTAGCCCTGCGCGTCAATCTGCGAAAGTGCGTTTTCGGCTGTGTCATCGCGCTTGAACTCGAAGATGTAGACGTACTCTTCCGTTTCCACGATGCAGTCGGCACGTCCTTTCGCGCTGTGCTGCTCCACCTTCACGAACTGTCCGAGAAGCAGGAACACAAGATAAACGACGTTCTGAAAGTCGCGCTCAAGAACAGAGTCGCTCGGCTTTGCCGGATACGGAAGATTCGCGAAAAGCGCGGTGAAGCGATTTCGGAGGCTGTCGGTGTCGGCTGTTTTTATGTCGCGTCCAAAGTTTCTGACGTCGAGCGGCTTGTCGCTGTTGAGATAGA
>CAMHLH010000028.1 GCA_946185925.1 uncultured Treponema sp. | reverse complement strand
GCGATTTCCATTCAGGCCTGTTCTCCCAAAAAAAATCTTCCGCATATTCAAAAATCGGCTGAATCAATGGAATGAAAAAAATCTTCAAATTCGGTAGAATCATATCTTTAAAAATACCAATCCAGAAACATGATTACGGAGATATGAAATGGCACTCAAGCTTTTCAATACGATGGGACACAAAATCGAAGAGTTCAAGCCGATAAAGCCGGGTTTCGCAGGTTTCTACGGCTGTGGACCGACCGTCTACAACTATGCGCACATCGGCAATCTCAGGGCCTATGTTTTTCTCGACATTCTCGACAAGACTTTGACTTATCTGGGCTACGACATCAAGCACGTCATGAACATAACTGACGTCGGGCACTTGACCGGCGACAACGACGACGGAACCGACAAGATGGTGAAGACCGCCGCGGAGCGCCACCAGTCCGTGCTTGAAGTCGCCAAATTCTACACCGACGCCTTCATGAAGGACATCGACGCGCTGAACATCCGCCATCCAGACGTCATCTGCAAGGCCACCGAGCACATCGACGACATGATTGAGCTGATAAAGAAGCTCGAGGCGAACGGCCACACCTACATGGCCGGCGGAAACCTCTACTACGACATCTCCACCTTCCCGAACTACTGCGAACTCGCCAATCTCAAAACCGAGGAGCTGGTCGCCGGAGCCGGAAAACGCAAGGTCGCGGTCATCGACGAGAACAAGAGGAATCCGGGCGACTTCGTCCTCTGGTTCACCAAGTCCAAATTCGAGGACCAGGCGATGGTCTGGGATTCTCCGTGGGGCAGGGGCTACCCTGGCTGGCACATCGAGTGCTCTGCAATGTCCATGAAGTATCTCGGCAGGCACTTTGACATCCACACTGGCGGAATCGACCATGTTCCCGTCCACCACACCAACGAAATCGCGCAGGCTGAAGGCTCTTTCTCCGAGGATGAGAGGAAGGCCGGACGCTGGGTCAACTATTGGCTCCACAACGAATTTTTGATTCTTGAGGGCGGAAAAATGTCCAAGTCCTCTGGAAATTTCATAACCCTCCAGACCCCGCTTCCTCCCGAAAAAGGCTATTCGCTCAAGGAGAAGGGCTACGAGCCTTTGGACTACCGCTTCTTCCTTCTTGGAGGCCACTACAGGAAGCCTCTCGTCTATTCTCTTTCCGGCATGGACTCTGCGAAATACGGCCGCGCGGCTTTGAACCAGCGCGTCGCGAAGTTGATTCAGAAAGCCAATTCCGAAGAGAAAATCGGTCTCACGGCCGAGAATTTTTCCGAGCTGCTTTCAAAAATCGAACCGACAGTGAAGGACAACCTGGACAGATTCCGGGAGGGGCTTGAGAACGACTTGGCCACGCCTGTCGCGCTCTCCGCTTTCCAGAAGGAGTCCGCGGGCAAGGGAAGGAAGGCTTCGGAGGCTTTGGCCGCCATCTTCCGCATGGACAAGGTGATTTCGCTCGACGTGATAAAGAACGCGTTCGCCGTCATCGAGTCGCAGAAGAGCGAGAGCGTCGTCGACAGCCACGAAGGCGACCCTGAAGCCGATGAAATCAACAAGCTCGTGCAGGAAAGGACAGATGCCAAAAAGAACAAGGATTTCGCCAAAGCCGACAAAATCCGCGACGACTTGGCCGCGAGGGGCATCGTGATAATCGACACGCCGAACGGGCCTACATGGAAGCGGAACTGAAACTTTTTTGCAGTATAAGTGTTTTCTTAGAAAAAGGATTTTAAATTGGAAGAACAAGCGACGCCTTCGCTGGAAAGGTCTTACAACGCAGCCGATCCTGCCGATTTTCGGGCGATTTACAACGAGACTTTCAAACTCCTCTTTACGATTTCATGGCGAGTGGTGAACGACGAGGAGGCCGCCGAGGATTTGGTCCACGATTCGTACATCAAGGCCAATTCCAAAGAGATGGTCTTTCCGAGCATGGACGACGCCAAATTTTGGCTGATTCGTGTCGTGAAGAACGCCTCTCTCAACTACGCCATGCGGAGAACCCGCGAGGGAAAAGCCTACCACAAGGCTTTCTACGAGGATACCCGCAAAATCGAGACGGGGGAGCAGGATGTCTTGAAAGAAGAGGCCAGAAAAAAAGCGGTGGATGCGCTGAACAAACTGCCGAAGAATTTGAGGGAGGTTCTTATCCTCAAGGAATATGGGGATTTGAACTACAAAGAAATCGGCAAAATCCTTGGCATCACGGAAGGAAACGTGAAGGTCAGGGTGTTCAGGGCCAGGGAGAAGCTTGAAAAGCTGATTGGCGATGTCGATTCTGTATCATTCAGTTGAAAATCCGTTTTTTTAAGGAGAAAAAAATGGCTTGTCATAAAGATTTGCATTCGATTTACATTGACGATGAGATGCCTGAGAATTTCCTTCCGGAATACAAAAGGCAGGTCGAAAGTGATTCTGAAAGTTCATCTGACTTCGAGAGAATGAAAAAGATTCACGATTTGTTGAATTTCGACGCGGAGAGCGAGTCCTCGAAGATATCAGACGAATTCATGGAAAAGAGCTTCGAGCGTCTCCAGAGCAAGATGAGGTTCGCGCAGACGGTCGAGCTTGCCGAGCCAAAGAAATCTTCGCTTTCGTTCTGGAAGTTTCCTGTTTCCTTTGCCGCGGCCGCCGCTGTCTTCGCGGTGGTGTTCGTCCCTTTGAGCAAGCGTTCCGCTGGCGGTGAAGACATGGCCATAAACGCAATCGCCCACACCGCGCTCAAGCCGGTCGCGGACGTGGACGTGAAAATCGACGGAAACATCGACAGCGAGAAATTGCCGGAAGTGTTCGCCGTCGTCGCCAAGGCGGATGTCTCCAAGAACGGAGGTGCCAAGTCTGCCGTGGCGGAAAACGAAGCTTCTGCGGAGTCGCTTTCTGATGGCGTCCAGCAGAAGACAATCCGGGCATCGACAGTTGTCTCCAGCAGGACAAGGGACTTCGGCTCCCAGCTTACTTCCGTGGATGTGTTCAAGTCGAGGTTTTCAAACGACAATCCGCTGCAGATGAGAGTCCCGGAATTCGGAGAGATTCAGATTCAACAAGAAAATTAATGGAATAAAAGATGTTCTCACTCCTTTTCAGAAAATATCCTCTTTTTAGGACGGTTCTCTACGCACTGATAATCGCCGTTGCGCTGGGAATCGTCTCTGTCGTCACCAAGCAGGTCAAGAAGGTCCCTTCCATAGACGACATCGACCCCGCCGTCGGAAGCGCGGGCGACACGATGACCATAAAGGGCGCCGCATTCGGAAGCGTCCGCGACAATTCCTATGTCGAAATCGGCGGAAGCAGGATAACGGCCAGCGGATATGTGGAGTGGAGTGAAAACGAGATAAAAATCATCATACCCTCGAACGTGCAGGACGGGTTCGTGAATGTCGTCACTTCGGCGGGAAAGTCGAAGCCGGCTTTTTTCGCCAACGAGGCCGGAATCCCGGTCGAAGCTCCTCCGGACACTGTTTCCTCGCTGCCTGTCATCGCATCTCTTTCTCCCGCATCCGCGAGTGTGGGGGACGCAATCGTCATAACTGGAATCAACTTCGGCACGGTCCGCGGAAATTCCTCGGTTCTGTTTTCGACCGAAAGGGTGGACGCGGCTTCCGGGGAGGATGAGAATCCTTCAATCGCCGCGAACGAGAACGAATTCGACTACGAATCCTGGACGGACACTGAAATCCGGGTCCGTGTTCCTGACGGAGCGGCGAGCGGAACTGTTTCCGTGAAAACAGACAAGGGAAGCAGCGGCATGAAAAAATTCGACGTGAAGCATCCTGTCGGAACAAAGACCTACGCCCACGGAAAAACCTATTCAATCCGCTTGAACGAGGATGTCGACTCGGTTGCCTCGAAGAACGCGTTCAGCATCACCCTCAGGGTCCCGCGTCCGATTGTCTCGTCTTTCCAGCCGGCCGTGGAGTTGAACGAGTGCTCTGTCGAACCGCTCGTGGCAAATTTCAACAACACCCTCATCCAGCAGATTGAGCTTCAGAAGCCTGAGAAGGCCGATGCCGAGAAGGGGAAGAAATTCAAATTCTCCCAGGATTTTGTGGTCACGGCCTACGCTGTGGAGACGAAAATCAATCAAAAGAACGTGAAGGACTACGACAAGAACCGTGTTCTCTTCAAAAAATTCACTTCTCCAGACAGCCTCGTCAAAAGCGACGACGAGGAGATTGTCGAATTCGCGAAAAAAATCGTCGGAAAAGAGAAAAACCGCTACCAGCAGGCAAAGCTTGTCTACGACTATTTCGTGAAGAACTGCAATATTCTGAACTACCAGAGGGAATCTACGTCATCGCCGAAGGATTTGATTGGCGGATTCGGCGGGGAAGAGCCTGTTTCGGGCGACGCATACGATTTCTCTGTCGCCTATGCGGCCGTCCTTCGCGCCCTGCAGATTCCTTGCCTGCCTGTCGCCGGCATTCTCGTGAATGCGGATTCTTCATCGAAAAGCCATTGGTGGGACGAATTCTACATCGAGGGCTTCGGTTGGCTTCCCGTGGACATCGCCCTCGCGAAAGGGCTTGCATTTGAGCCTTTCAGGGAGGTCTCGGTGGATGACGCGGAGTCGTTCTACTTCGGGAACATCGACAATCAGCACGTCGCGTTCTCCAGAGGCTGGAACGAGATAAAGCAGTCGCTCGTGAACGGAAAGACTGTCTATCGGCCCAAGACTTTCGCCTTCCAGTCTGTGTGGGAGGAGACGAGCGAGGGCAGGGTGAACTACAGCTCCCTTTGGAACAATCCGATTGTGACCGGAATCTATTGATTTTCGCCTTGAAAAACTTGCTGAATCAATATTCAATCAAATAGAACAAATTCTAAAAATTCTTACACGGAGGAATGTATGTCTACAAAAGTTTTGTCTGTCGGCGGCTCGATTGTCGCCCCTGAGTATCCAGACACAGATTTCGTAAAAAAATTCGTTGGAATGGTCAAGAAATTCCTTGAAGAGAACACGAACGACAGGCTTATTCTCGTGGTCGGCGGTGGCGGACCTGCCAGAATCTATCAGAAAGCCTTCCGCGAAGTGACTGGAACCGCCGAGAATGCCGGAACTGACGCCGCCGACTGGATTGGAATCATGGCAACGAGGTTGAACGCCCAGTTCGTGAAGGCGAGCTTCGGAGACTTGTGCGCGGAGCCTGTCGTCACAGACCCGACAGTCGCGAAAGAGTTCACGGGCAGAATTCTCGTCGCCGCCGGCTGGAAGCCTGGTTTTTCGACCGACAACGACGCTGTTCTTTTGGCGGAAAAATTCGGAGCCGACACTGTCGTAAACCTTTCAAACATCGAGAAGGTCTACACCGACGACCCGAGAAAGAATCCTGACGCGAAACCGTTGGACGAGATTTCTTGGGTGGATTTCAGGAAGATGGTCGGCGACGAATGGGTGCCGGGAAAGAACTGTCCGTTCGACCCAATCGCCAGCAAGAAGGCTGAGGAGCTGAATCTCGTGGTCGTCTGCGCGGGCGGAAAAAACATCGAGAACACAAAGGCCATTCTTGAGGGAAAAAGCTACGTCGGAACTACAATAAAATAAGGCGCGAACAGGTCTATTTGTCGTTGTTTTCGAGCCTCGTCAGCATGGCGTCGAGCTTTTCTCCGTATTTGGGGTCTGTCGCCCATGTCTTCGTCAGCCCGAAAATGTCCGTGACCAGCTTTGTCTTGTGGACCCACTCGTATCTGGGGTCCACAAGCTCGTTGTGCAGCTCGATGTCGGCTGTGGTGGCGTAGGCCTGCAGATGCTGAATATGCGCCCTCACACCCATTCTTTCTGATTCGAACACCACCCCCCTGTGGTTGATGTCGATTGAGCCGAGTCCGCAAAAATTGTTCATGTCCTCGGAGACGAGATTTCCAAAGCGGAGGAAGCCGGTCTCGTGGCACATCTGCACGAAGGCGACATCTGAATTTATGCCTTCCGCGGCCGCTTCCTCTATATAGTATTTCGCCAGTCTCTTTACCTTTCGTTTCTTCGCCTTCTTGTTGTTCTTCATGAAGAACTTGTACAGCTCCTTTTGGCTTTTCTTTCCGGTTCCAATCAAGCTCCTCGATATTTTTGAATCCTCCTCGGCGATTTTCTTTTCCTCTTTGACTGTTTCTGTTTCGGATTCTCTCTTCTCAGGCTCGGCCACGGTGTCTGTCTCGTTTGCTTGGTTTTCTGTCTCGGCCGCTTCGGTCGTCTCCTGCTTTTCGTCCTCTGGTTCTGTATTTTCTTCGGCCGGTTCTGCTTCCTGCTCCTCTGTTTGCTCTGGAACATTCTCGACAACCAGCTCTTTCGTGCCCATACATGAAAATAGTGTAATCGAAGATAATAGTATAAATTGAATAAATATTTGTTTTTTCATGAAGAAACTTTAAAGATTTTTCCAAAAAATTGTAATCCGTGAGAAATTCCTGATAACTAGATTGTATGAAGAACAAATCGAAAAATTTGCAGATAAGGGAACTTACCTTGTTGAACGGGCTTTCTTTTCCAAGCGACGAAGAACTCGTCATGCTGATTCTGGGCAGCGGAAGCAAGGGGCATCCAATCTCCAGGCTTTCGCGCGACGTCCTTTCTGTCGTCCTAAAGAGCAACCCGGAGAACATTGTCCAGAATTTGACGAAGGTGAACGGAATCGGCGCGAACAAGGCGCTTGCGGTTGCCGCCTCGCTTGAGCTTGGACGCAGGCTGAACAGGTCTCCGCAGGTGACCATGAGCGAGCCTGGAGACATAATTCCGTACATAAAAAGCTATTCGATGCAGAGCCAGGAGCATTTTCTCTGCGTGAGTCTGAACGGCGCGCGGGAGGTGATTTCAATCCGCGTGGTGTGCGTGGGGGCGGGGAACATGGCCGTCATCCACCCGTCTGAGATTTTCGCGGAAGCCATAAAGGAGCACGCTTCCGCAATCGTGGTCAGCCACAATCACCCGAGCGGCAACCCGCACCCGAGCGACGCCGACATAAAAACCACCCATGAGCTTGTGGAAGCCTCCCAGCTCCTTGGGATAGCACTTTTGGACCACATCATACTCGGAAAGAACTGCTATTTCTCTTTCCTTGAGCATGACATGCTTTCTTGATTTTATACGTCGAGCTTTTGAAGTTCCGCCAGGGCGATTTTGTCGTCGGGGTCGTATTCCAGGACTGTCTGGAAGTATGCGGCCGCCCTCGCGGGATTTCCCTCCTTCAGCTCCATGTAGCCCAAATTCGATATGATTTTTGTGTTTTCAGGGTCCTTCTTGAGGGCTGTTTCGAGAATATTCTTCGCCTTGTCGAAGTCTCCCTCCTCCATGAGGCAGATTGAGAGCTCGTTGTAGGTGTCGCTGGTCTCTCCGCCTTCGCACGTCAGAGCCTTCTCGAACGCCTTCCTCGCGTCCGAGAACCTCTCCAGCCTCCTGAGTCCCCAGCCGAGCATGAACCATGCGTTCCAAACGTCCGGGTTCCTTTCAAGAAATTCCCTGATTTCCTCGAGGCCTTTCTCCTCCTCTCCACGTGAAATCAGGTCGTATGCGGCGTTGAAGTGGTCGTCCTCCATGTTCCTGTTGGCGATGTTGTCGAGAATCTCCTGCGCCCTGTTCTTTTTGTATTCCCCGTTGTCGCCGAGGTCCTCTTCCTTTTTGTCGCAGATGAGGGCGAGGTATGTCTCGAAGTTGTCCTTCGCCTTCTTGAAATCCCTTTTCTTGAGGAAGTAGAAGCCTGCGTTGAAGAATGCGTCAGGAATCGGCGGCTCTGCGTTCAATGCGTCCTGGTAGTAGACGAGGGCGTCTGCGTCGTAGGCGTCAGCGTCCTCGTTCAAGCCGGATTTCCTGTACGAGTCGGCCCTTTGGTCGAAGAAGAGGGCTGTGTTCAGCACCGTCGTCATGTCGTCCGGGTCGAAGCCCCTGAGCGCGCTGAAAATTTCCTCGGCCAGGTCGTAGTCTTCGTTCTTCGCCTTGAGGATTGCGGCTTCGGTAAGCTCTTTTTTCACGTTCGGGCGCGCGTCCTTCAGAAAATTCCTGTAGTAGCCGATGTTCGCGTTTTTTGGGTCGTATGCCATGACTGTCAGTATTCCCGCCAGAATCTGCTCTTCCGTCAGTTCCTTCATGTTGAACGTTCCCGGCGCGTCCGATTCCTTCTTTTGAACTGGAACTGGAATCGTCGGGTCTATGTGCATCGCCTTCGCCGACGGCTTGAAATCCTCCGGGAGCTGGATGTAGTAGATGGTGTCGAGTGGTGAGTTCTGAATCATTTTTTCCTCTGTCGTTTGGACTTTCTTTCTTTCGAATTTATCGAATCGACTTGTTCGGAAACTTCATTTTCCGCTCAGGTCGAATGAAAAAGCCCCAAAAACTGGGGCTTCTCTCGTTTGCTTCATTGTTGTTGGCTTTGCGCCGCGGCGGCTCTCTGTGCCGCTATCTGGTCGCTGGCTGAAAGTTGCGCCTTCCTGACCGTCGTCAAGTAGTTGTTTATGTGGAGCTTGTACGTAAGCGGCACCTGGTTCTCGTCGAACTTTATGCTGGCCGCGCAAATGTCCTTCCTTCCCTCGATTGGCTCGGCCGACATTATCATGCCTTTGACCATGACCACTTCGTCAGGGTCGGTATAGTTCATCTTCAACTCCGCTTCCTTGTTCGTCATGAAATGGGGAATGCCCACAAGGAAAACCTTCGCGCCGGAAAAGGACAAATCCCTTATTATGCAGTGCCTTGGAACTCCCTGCACCACAAGGACGCATTCTTCTTTTACAAGGCCGAGCTTTCTCTTGGTGTCCTCGTTTATCACGATTCTCTCTTCCTTTCTGCGCACGGCGTTCGTGTTCGCTTCCAGCATCCTGCCGACAATCTCTATCAAGTCGTCCGGCGGACGCTGCGTGTACTGGAGTGTTACGAGAGCCAAATCGCCTGGTCCCTGCAGAAGCTGCTTTTCAGCGACTTTCGTCGATACAAAAAAAGTCACCAACTGACCGTTGTCTTGGAAGAAGGCGAATTTCAGCTGCACTGAAGGCGGCTCCTTTCCGATGAGGACTTCAAAAGCGTCGGTTTTTGTATTGAGAATGATTTTGGCTTTCTGAAAAGATGTCGAATTCACAATGCACGGGCACAATTTCACATCAGAACCGATAGTGTACTTAATCTGAACCTGTCGGGGGTCGAGTTTAAGAGATCTGATGATGTCCTTGTTGAATATAACCTCTCGGTCCCGATACTGGTCGTAGTACCGGGTGAGTTGTTGACTTGTAGCAATTCCCATAAAATTAATGATAATCCATAAAAAATGACTCGTCAACGAAAGAGATTTTCTGGAAGACGAAACCCATATAGGCTGAATCTTTCCTGAACGATTCTCTGAAGTTGATTTTCCCTTCAACGAAAAAAGAGCAGGAGTTTCCTCCGTCGAATTCCATCGCGTCCTCCGCTCCAAAATGCTTTAGAATCTCGGCGCATTCGGGGTAGGAGAGTCCCCTTCCGAAAAGCCCCTTCTCGACAGAGAGAAGAAAGAGCGTCTTTCCGTCAGCCGTGATTCCGGCCGCGCTCCTCGCGTCGTAGCTTGTGTGCTTGAACTGAAGAATCTCACCGTTTTTCAGAATCGTGAAGAAACCGCCGAACGCGAAAGCCGCGTCCCTGAAATCCCGCTCGTTTTGCCGCTCGCTTATTTTCGCCGTGAATCCGCTTCCGTCCCTCTCGAAATACAGGGCGCTGTAGCGTTCCGCCTCTCTTGAGTGTTTCTCGCCGTCTGCAATGTGGATTCCGATTGTCTCCCTCCGCTTTGTGAATGGGCTTGTGTTGATTGCGATTTTCGCTCCTGTCGATTCGACGAATTTCTTCATTCGGATGGGCTTGTTCAGAACTTTTCCGCCGTCTTTCATTGGATAAGCCACTATTGAAGCCGCTCCCGTTCCGACTTCGATTTTGGCGCAGCTGTACTTGACTCCGCCTTCGTCGAATCTGAGCAGGCCGACTTGCCCGTCTCCGAACGCGTCTTGCCACTCCGTCTTTTCTGCGACTAGGCTGTGCTCGCTTTCGACCATTCTGGATTCGGAAGCGCAGGCCGCAAAAACGGACGACAGAGCGATTGACAGCGCGACTGCGAAGAGGTGTCTGAAAATCACTGGAGTTTTTTTTGATTTCAACTGACTTATTGTCTTTTTTCTGAAGATGTACATATAAAAAATAAACCTCCAAGTAGTCTTGGAGGTTTTTGCAAAACGCTGAATCAGCGGATAGCCTTAGTAGGCTGATCTTGAATCGTGCGACTTGCGTGTCTTCTTCTGCATCTTGCGCTGAAGAGTCTTGTTCTTGCGGTTCTGGATTGTAGAAGGTTTCTCGTAGTACTCGCGCTTTTTGTATTCGCGGATGATGCCTTCTTTCTCAACCATTCTCTTGAAACGTTTGATTGCCTTTTCGAGGTTCTCATCGTTTCCGACTTCGATTGTTGCCATTGTTTTCTCACCTCCCAACCCGGCTAATTTCCGTAAGTTTTTGAAGTATGACAGATTCGGCGTTCTTCGTCAATTCTATTCAAGCTGTTCCATTTTTTTTGCGATTGCGTCCTGCTCCTGCTTTTCGTTGTTCTTTTCCATCACGAAGCAGATGAAGTGGTCCTCCAGCGTTTTGTGGGGGCCTGGAATGTGCAGCCTGTTCCTGACGCGCGCGTTGTCCCTTCTTATCGAGTACTGCTGGAAAAAATCCCTGTAGTCCACGCTCACGTCCGTCGTCACCGATTCGCCAAGATATTTTGAGACTTCGTTCCTTCCGATTGCGGAAATTCCCTTCTCCCTGAGCAGGTTTTTGAGTCTTGTTATCTGCTCGTAGGAGATTCCGAAGAGAAATTCCTCCATGGCCATCCTCACGTCGTCGTCGGCGAGCTTGGTTGCGGTGAAGGTGACCCACTGCTCGTCGAGGGCGAATGTGAGCGTCATGAGCTCGCTGGTTCCCATCATTGTGCCGAAAGCCGGAGCCAACTGCGCCCTCGCGTTCCAGACAGCCTGCAGGACTGGGGAGATGTCCGATATGTTCTGGTCGGCTCTGTGCTCCCAAAGCAGGAGGAGCGAGGTCGCCAACTGCCACCTGGAGTCGATTGAGAGGCTGGTGTCCTTTATGAGGTTCAGGTAGACGTCCTCCGCCAAAAGAAGGAACATCATCGATACCGTTTCGTTGTGGAAATCCTTTATGAGCTTTTCGTCGAGGTTCGCCTGCTTGGCGAGTTTTTCCAGGCTCGCGAAGGTGTGGAGTTTGGCCACAAGAAAGCCCTTGCCCAGCGTGGCCTTGGAAGGCAACTGGAGCGTGGTGTCTCCTTCCCTCGAAGAATTTATGAGCGAATCGATAAGCGACTGCGGTGTTCGTGAGCCGACTGTCAAATCCGCGCGTTCGAGCAGGGATGGAAAATTCGCGATGGCCGCGGCAAGTTTCTGCAAATCTCCGACCCTTTTGTCGAATTGCTCGAAGTGGTTGTATTTTATTTCAGTGAGTTTTGCGTTCAGCTGGTCTATGAGGGCCTGCTGCTTGTCAGTGAACACAACGATTCCTGTAGGAGCTGTGTCCGCGGGGGTTGGTTCGTCAGGGAAAAATTCTCGCAAGTCTACTGTTTCGAACTCTGATTTTATATCCATTTCTTCTCCATCTTGAACTGTTGAGATTATACCATTCGCCTTCTAAATTCAACTTTAAGAATTGCCGATTAAGAATAAGGGTACGATATTTTTTACAACAAAACTGTTCAGAAATTGAGGGTTTCCGAACGGAACTAATATTCATGATATCGGTTTTTCTTACAATCGGCATTTTATTTTGGAAGGAAAAAATGAAGAAGATTTTTTTGATGCTTGGACTTTTTGTCCTTGGCTTGGCGGCGTTCGCCAATGATGATTTGCTCATCCGCGGAGAGGACATGCGCCTCGTCTATGTTCCAGAGGAATCTGGGGACGCGCCCAAGGATGTGTCTTTCGACGACAATTTCGACGACATTTCGGGATTCCATCTTTACATCCGCAAGAAAGAGGGAATCGAATCTGTCCTCCTCTGCGACACGACGAAGGATCCAGACGGAAAAAACGACAATTATTCGTACAGGGCACTTGAGTACAACTCGGTGAACGGCGACGAGGTGACTTATCTGAACGGGAAGCCGCTCGTCTCCGAATACGCCAAGTACCGTTTGGCCGATTCCACGCCGGAGCCGGACGAGGAATTCGGTGAGGCATTCCACATCTACATTCCGATGCAGATGCAGTACGGATATCCGTGGGCGCGCAACGGCAAAATCGATGTGAAGAGGGGAACCTTCGTGAACATCCGCGCGTTCTCGAAAAAGTACGCGGACTACGACGGAGAATTCGCCGACAACCCGTTCATGTTCGACTTGCAGATTCCAGACGGCTCGAGCGATTTTGTGCCTGTCTTGACCGACAACTACAGCCCGGAGGCCGCGTCGAGCTTCAAGGACATAGCGGGCTTCAGCGGCGGTGAGATGGTCATCTCGAATCTCGACAAGCTTCCTGACGACATCATGGATTCCATCGAGAGAATCTCGCCGAAAGAGAACGTGGACATCGTGTTCGCAATCGACGCGACCGGAAGCATGAAGGACGATGTGAAGGTCCTCCGCGAGAAGTGGGTGCCGAAACTCATGGAGACTCTTGAGGGAGACGGCGAGAAATACGGTACGGTGCGGCTTGGACTTTTGCTCTACAGGGATTACGAGGACGATTTCGAATACAAGAAGCTGCCCGTGAAGTTCTTCGACTTCACCGACGACGTGGAGACTTTCAAGAAAAACCTGAACAGGTTCGTCATAAACGGAAGCGAGGGCGGGGATTTGCCAGAGGCCGTTTACGAGGCCCTTTTCGGTTCCATCGACTTCTACAAGTGGAGGAGCGGCGCGCAGAAGAAAATCATCCTGATTGGCGACGCTGAACCACATCCTACGCCGAGGGGCACGAAGAAGTACACGAAGGAGCTGGTCTCCAAGCTTTCAAAATCGAAGGGCGTCGTGATTGACACGATAATCGTCCCGGACAACAAGAGCGACCGAGGCCGCTGGTGATTTTTCCTCGTTCCGTAAATGAGTCGGAACAGTTATAATGAACTTGAACGAGGCCGCATGGAGTTTTCGCTTCTCATGCGGCTTCTTTTGGCGGCGGAAAGATTTTTTTCGAGCCATTTTTGTTTTTTGGGGGAAAAGAATGTCTGTGAAAGTTTTCATCGACGGAAAAGAGGGGACCACCGGTCTAAAAATCTACGAGCGTTTCGCGAAAAGAAGCGACATCGAGATATTGCAGATTGACGAGGACAAGAGAAAAGACCCGGAAGAAAAGCGCAAGATGATTGACGCTTCCGACTACACTTTCCTTTGCCTTCCAGACGCTGCCGCAATCGAGAGCGCGAATCTCTGCACGAATCCGAACACTGTCATAATCGACGCTTCAACCGCCCACAGGACGAACCCGGATTGGGCTTACGGTTTCCCGGAGCTTTCTCCTGAATTCAGGGAAAAAATCAGGACTTCAAAGAGAATCGCAGTTCCTGGCTGCTACGCTTCCGGCTTCATCTCAATCGGCTATCCGCTTGTGAAGTCCGGCATAATGCCTTCCGACTATCCTGTGGTGATTCACGCGGTTTCCGGCTATTCTGGAGCTGGAAAAAAGGCGATTGCCCAGTACGAGGCCGAGGGACGCAACCCGGAGCTTGATTCTCCTCGTTTGTACGCCCTTACCCAGTCGCACAAGCACCTGCCTGAGATGAAGAAGATTTGCGGCCTTGATTACGAGCCGATTTTCAATCCGTACGTCTGCGATTACTTCCAGGGAATGACCGTGACTGTCGGCCTTCATTCGCGCCTGCTTTCAAAGAAAGTCACAGCCGCCGACGTGCAGAAGATGTTCGCCGAGCACTACGCCGGCTCTTCTTTCGTGAAGGTCGCGCCGCTGATGGGGGAGGGCGTCCTTCCTGAGCAGTTCATTCCCGCAAACACTCTCGCCGGCACGAACGACCTCCAGATTTTCGTCTACGGAAACGACGACAGAATCATGGTGACGAGCCGCTTCGACAACCTCGGAAAGGGAGCTTCGGGAGCCGCCGTCCAGTGCTTGAACATTTCGATGGGAATAGACGAGACGACAAGTCTTGTTTGATTCCGTATCTTTTTTTTACTTAGACTGTTAAAATCAACATCATGAAAAATTTTATCAAAATTATTTCTGTTGTTTTAACAGTCTTTTCTTTTGCCCTTGTGTCGTGCGCTTCGGCCAGTGCCATTCCAGAGGATTTGTCGGCAAGACAGTTGATTCAGAGGGGACAGGATTCATTGGAGGATGGCGACTACAAGATGTCTCTCCGCTATTTGAACGCCGCTGTTGAACGGTACGGCTCCGACGCTTCCGTCTATGTCGAGGCGAAGTACGAGATGGGGCACATCTTCCTGAAACAGAAAAAATACAGCTACGCCAAGGGAATTTTCGACGAGCTTGTGGATTTGTATTCGAATGTGCTTCCGGGCCAGCTTCCGGGTGCTTACTATAAACTCGCCCAGATTGGCCTTTCAAAGATTCCTGAGGGAACTGTGGCCGAGAAGGTTGTCCTCAAGTCCGAGAAGGTGGAGAAGATGACCAAGGAAGAGCACGCCGAGCAGAGCATCGCCGAGCCTGTTGTAGAGGAAGTCTCCGCGCCAGAGCCCGAGACTGCGGAGACGGCTGCGGAAACTCAAGAATAGCGGATTGGCGGATGCGGTTGCAATTTTGAATGTCAGCGTTTTTAAGAAAAATCGGCTATAATCAAAAGCATGAGCACACGAAAACTGCCGATTGGCATTCAGGATTTTTCTTACTTGAGAGAGGAAGGCTACATTTAT